>JBCDBL010000031.1:0-34856 GCA_039183635.1 Pseudomonadota bacterium | reverse complement strand
GACCGCCAGGAACAAAGGGCTCAAGGCGCAACCACTGATCGTCCCGTAAAACCTCGCCGTCCATGACCGACCTCCCAAAAATCAGTCTTGAATCAAGGTTCGCCAAAAAATGAAACCCCTAATTTGTCACTACAGCCTAGAATCTTTGTTTCGAGCGCAGGAGACGGCCTTCGCCTGATCCGCGTTACGCGCAATGCGCTATGTGACCGATTGGGAGTATCGCGCCGTTGCAAACAAAAGGGTCGCCCGATTGTTGTCTGCGTTTGTTATGCGGCTAAGCTGGCGGCGCGCCGGCTGCGGCCAGGCTCGCTATGACGATCTGAATTACTATTTTAACCAAAAACACAATCAGTGTTGCGGCGAGGGCTGCCGACCATGGCACATGCAACGTCAAAAGCGCCACGCGCCATGTCACGTATTGCCCCCATAAAAGCGTGATGAAATATATAAACAGGAACAGGTCTTGAGATAAAAAACCAAGTAGGAAAAGGAGAGGCGGGACAGCTTGGACTGCAGTGACGACGGGACGGGTCCAATTATAAGCAACGATTACACTCACGAAGGCGCTGCTGCGATCTAGAAATTTCGCCAGGATGGCGAATGCCGCCACGGCGCCGGCCCAGCTGCCGATATACAATATGGCGTTCACGGCGAGCACAATGGTAAGGTGAGAAGCGCCTTGTCCCGTTTCGTCGAGCTGCAGCGCCAACGTCCTGTTGGCGATGACGATAAACGCAAACAATGGCGCGGTAATTAGAATTGATGCAAAAGAATTAAAAAAACCATCTGTAGTTAGATCGAATTTATCCGACCAGCCGTTCCGGCCGAACGCCAGCCGCGCGCCGCCTTCAACGCCGCGTTCTATGTCGCGCTTCGGGATCACGCCGTCTCGAAATATACTTTGAGAATATCGGTATAAATATCAGCAAGCGTCTCGATGTCTTGCACTGCGACATGTTCATCGACCTTATGCATCGTCGCGCCCACAAGGCCAAACTCGACGACCGGCGCATAGTCTTTGATGAACCTTGCATCGGACGTGCCGCCTGTTGTCGACAGCTCAGGTCGGTTGCCGCAGTGGCGCTCGACGATGTCTTGGAGGTTATCGATAAATAGAGAGGGCGGGGTAAGGAATGCTTCGCCTGAAACGATCGTTTTCAACTCATAGATTGCGTCGATGTCTTTGGCGGTGGCGTCCAGGCGCGCGCGCAGCCAGGCGTTGAGGCTCTCGCCGGTCCAGTTGGGATTGAAGCGAACGTTAAAGCGGGCGGTTGCGCGCTCCGGGATCACATTGTGGGCGGGGTTGCCGATATGAATATCGGTAATCTCAAGGTTTGAGGGTTGGAAGAACTCATACCCCTCGTCAAGCGCGTGCTCGGACAACAGCAATAGCTTGCGCAACAGTTTCGGAATGGGATTGTCCGCTCTATGCGGATAGGCGACATGGCCCTGGCGACCGCGCACTGTGATCCAGCCGTTCAGGCTGCCGCGGCGCCCCACCTTGACCATGTCGCCGAGAGCGGACGGGTTTGTCGGTTCGCCCACCACGCACTGATCGATGGTCTCGCCCCGATCGGCGAGCCATTGCAGCATTTTCTTCGTACCATTGATCGCCTCGCCTTCTTCATCGCCGGTAATCAGCATGCTAATAGACCCGCGCGCCGGCGTTTTGGCCCCATTTAAATGACGCCCCGCCGCGACAGCAAAGGCCGCGATTGCGCTTTTCATATCCGCAGCGCCGCGTCCCCACAATTGATTGTCTTTGATGGTCCCTGCAAAAGGGTCGACGGACCATTCGTCAAGGGCGCCCGCCGGAACAACATCCGTATGCCCTGCAAAACAGAAATGCGGGGCGCTGTCGCCGATCCGGGCGTACAGATTGTCCACCCGTGCAGCGCCGTCCTCCTCAAAAGGCAGGCGATGGCATTGAAAGCCAAGGGTCTTAAGTGCGATTTGCAAGGTATCCAGCGCGCCGGCGTCCGCCGGCGTAACAGACGGCTTTTGAATAAGCGCCTGGGCAAGTTCGGCGGGATTGGTCGGGTCCGACATGAGCGATCTCTGTTCGTTCAACGGACCCGCCCTATATACTCACGTTGAGCATCCAGAGCGCATCCATAATTTGAAAAGAAAGACGTAAAATGATATACGTTTTCGTACGCAAAGATATGTTTTATGGACTTTAGAGCACCTACTGCATTAAAGAAGCCGCATATGGGCGATTGTGATGGCCAGGAGCCGTCGAACGCAGAATATGTCAAGCTCATCAGCGAGTTTGGACGCATAAAAAATCCAAATGTGCGTGTGAGCATACTTCGCCTCATTGCGCAGATCGCCTCTGCCCCGACGGACGACTAGGTCGGCGCGTCATCATCAATCCCGCAACAGCGCGTTGACAGAGGTTTTCGCACGGGTTTGCGCATCGACCTGCTTAACGATCACGGCGCAGTAAAGTTGAGGCCCGCCCTTGTCGCTTGGCGCAGATCCAGGCACGACGACCGAATAGGGCGGCACCTCGCCATAATGGACCTCTCCGGAACTTCTGTCGATGATCTTGGTGGAGGCGCCAAGGTACACGCCCATCGATAGAACGGATCCTTCACGAACGATTACGCCTTCAGCCACTTCCGATCGGGCGCCGATAAAGCAATTGTCTTCAATAATAACAGGTTCGGCCTGTAAGGGCTCCAAAACGCCGCCGATGCCGGCGCCTCCGGAAATATGGCAATTCTTGCCGATTTGCGCGCACGATCCCACCGTGGCCCAGGTGTCGATCATCGCGCCTTCGTCGACATAAGCGCCAAGGTTTACAAAGGAGGGCATCAGCACCACCGACGGCGCGATATAGGCGCCGCGGCGCACAGTCGCGGGCGGAACGGCCCGAAACCCGGCGTTTTGGAACGTCGATGCATCCCATCCCTCGAATTTTGAAGGGACCTTGTCCCACCATCCGCCGCCGCCCGGACCGTTCTCAATCACCGTCATCGGGTTGAGGCGGAAACTCAGGAGCACGGCTTTTTTCAGCCATTGATTAACGGTCCACGCACCATCGTCCCCGCCGGGCTCCGCCACCCGAGCCGAGCCGTCGTCGAGGGCGGCCAGGGCCGCGTCAACGGCGTTGCGAATGTCGCCTTTGGTGTCTGCGGAAACGGCGTCGCGGTCGTCGAAAGCGGCGTCGATAATGTCGCGGGCGGCGTTCAGGTCCATGCCCTTATTTCTCCTTGATCTGCATCTTTGAAAATCGCCGGGACCATACCGCGCAACGCAGGTTGGTCAATGGTGCGCAAAAGGCGCTTTATGAAGGGATCACATCTTGTTTTGGCGTAATTTCTCCAGCAGCGCGATGAGGCTCGACGTGTCCCAACGGCCGCCGCCAAGGCTTTGGACCTCGGCGTAAAACTGGTCGACAAGGGCCGTGACCGGCAGGTGAGCGCCGTTGCGGCGCGCTTCGTCCAGGACATAACCGAGATCCTTACGCATCCAATCGACGGCGAAGCCGAATTCGAATTCTCCGTCCACCATTGTTTTGGCCCGGTTGTCCATTTGCCAGGATTGCGCAGCGCCGCCGGAAATCACGTCCGTCACCGCTTTGGCGTCAAGGTTGGCGGCTTTGGCGAAATGCATGGCTTCCGAAAGTCCCTGGACGAGACCGGCTATGCAGATCTGGTTCACCATTTTGGCGAGCTGTCCTGCGCCGGAGGGCCCCAGGCGCCGCTGCTGTTTGGCGTAGGCGTCGATCGCAGGGGCGGCGCGCGCGGCGGCGGCCTCGTCACCGCCGATCATCACGGTAAGGGCGCCGTTTTCCGCCCCGGCCTGACCGCCTGAGACCGGCGCATCAATAAAATGAAAGCCTTCTTGTTCCGCTGCGGCGTAAAGCTCCCGGGCGAGGGCGGCGGACGTCGTCGTGTGGTCGACGAAGATCGCACCTTTGGCCATCGCTTGAAATGCGCCGTCGGAGCCAGTCGTGACCGCTCGCACGTCATCGTCATTGCCGACGCATGCGAACACAATGTCAGCGCCGGCCGCGGCGGCGGCGGGCGTTTCGGCCGCCGTTCCAGCGTGTTGGGTCACCCAGTCCTCGGCTTTTGCGTGGGTGCGATTATAGACCGTGACGCTATATCCCGCGGCGGCAAGATGCCCCGCCATGGGAAATCCCATAACCCCCAATCCAATAAAAGCTGCTTTTTCACCCATCGTGCATCTGTCCTCGATCCAGAGCGCATTCGCAAAAGCGGGAACCGGTTTTGCGGCGAAAATGCGCGTAAAAACAAAAATCTATTACGCGTCCGCCGTTCCGCCAATTGCAAACGCGCTTCAGGGCCCCGCTTGGCCATGTACATAGAGCTTTCGCGTCTAAATGACAGCCATAGCCTCCAAAGCACGCTGCATAGATATGCCCTAAGGCGTATGTTGAACAGGCGCGTCCGGTTCAGCCTGTAATTTACGCACGCGCACTATTTTTTCAGCAAGGTCTTCGCAAAATCGCCGACCGCTTCGGGGGCGCCGGCCGGGGCGACCACGACGCCGTCTTCCGTCGCCACCACAACGATGTCTTCAAGTCCAAGGACAGCGACCTTTGGGCCTGTTGTCGCCACATAGCATCTCTTCGACCCCGTCGCCGATGCATCGCCTTTGACCACGTTGCCGTCGGCGTCCTGATTCCCGAGGCGGCGCAAGGCCTCAAAGGAGCCGACGTCGCTCCAGCCGATGTCGGCGGGAGCGACAGCGGCCTGTTCGGTCTTTTCCATAACGGCATAGTCGATGGAATCCGACGGACAGGCGGCGAACGCCGCAGCGTCCAGATAACGGGCGCCGCCTTGCGTCACAGAGGCGGTGTACGCGGCCTTGGCGGCGTTTAAAATGTCCGGACACAAATCAGCCATTTCTGCAAGCAGGGCCTTCGGACTGAACAGAAACACTCCGGCGTTCCAGGCGTAGCGCCCGTCTGCGATATAGGCGGCGGCGGTCTTTTCGTCGGGTTTCTCTACAAAAGCGTCGACGTCGTAAATCCCTTCATAAGGCGCGCCCTGGCGAATATAGCCGTAGCCTGTTGCGGGATGGTCCGGTCGCAGACCGAATGTGACGATGCGGCCAGCGTGTGCGGCGGGCGTTGCGCGCGCGATCGCCGCGTGAAACGCGTCGGGCCGGGCGATGTAATGGTCGGCGGGCGTTAAAAGTACCAGCGACTGCTCCCCCAAGGCCTGAGCGGCGATGGCCGCGGCGGCGGCCACAGGCGCCGTATTGCGCGGCGCGGGCTCGAATATGGTTTCGGCGACGCCCAAAGCGCCGTTTTCGATTTCGGCGGCGATGGAGGCTTTGTGGGACAGTCCTGCAACGACGAGGGGCGCTTCAAAGGCGATGGTCTCGTCCGCCGAAGTTTCGAAGCGGCGCAGCGTGTCCTCGAACATGGAGGTTTCGCCCACAAGGGCATGGAATTGCTTCGGCTTTTCCGGTGTCGACAGCGGCCACAGGCGCGTGCCGGAGCCTCCGCACATAATGACCGGTCGAATTCGCGTATGGTCGCTCATAGCACCCTTGATCTTAGTTTAGGTCTGCGGCGAGGTTGTGCCCTCAGGGCGCGTGAGACGCAAGGCTTTGGTATTTGAAACAAAAGGCCGGGGGGCGGCGGCCGCACTCATCGACGCCGGTTTGATCATGCGTCTGGGCTTGCAATCCCGCCGAAGTCATTGATTGGTTTGGGGGGGCGCTTAAATGATCGAGAGTGCGGCCCGGCGCTCCATAGCATGCTGGAATCAGCTAGGAACAGGATTTTGCATTAATCGGATAAGGAAATGGAATGCGCGCTGTTCTGTATGGCCTGAAGAATTGCGACACTTGCCGCAAAGCCGCTGCATGGCTGAAAAAATCCGGCTTTGAGGTCGATGTCCAAGATGTTCGCGAAGACCGCCTTTCGCTGGCGATGCTCAAAACGATCGTGTCCGCTTTTGGACCCGAAACGGTCGTGAACCGGCGCAGCACCACCTGGCGCGGACTTTCAGACGTCGAAAAGTCCGATTTGAGCGAAAAGAAGGCTCTTGTCCTGCTTAAAGCGCATCCCGCGCTTATGAAACGTCCCGTCATTCAAGTCGGCGCGGTTCTGACCATCGGGTTTGACGACGGCGTCAAGCAGACCTTAGGCGACGCTTTTTCGTAGAACTGACATAAGATCGTTTTAAGGTGTAAGGTCCGTTCGAAAGGGCCGGGGGGCCGACGAGGGACGATAGCGTGTCGACGAGCGAAGCGGAAAAGCTGATAAAGGCCACAGCGGGCGAGGTGCGCAGATGGGATTTCCTGTGGATTGCAGGAATGATCACCGGTCTTTTTCTGGGCCTCGCCGTTTGGGGAGAGATGCCGTTCGCGGCCATCGGCCTTGCCTGGGCGTTGCTGATTGTCGGCCTCGCCGTACGGTACCGCTTCTCCAGCGCTAGAACATGGGCTGCGCCCATCGAAAAGCTCGTAGCATCCGAGTTTCGGGCCAGGGAGGCGGAAAAAGCGCTTTTGGGCCGCGTTCGCTCGATTCTCGCCGCTTTGCCCGAGCCATTGTTTCTCGTAAACCAGGAAGGCCGAATCGAGGCGACAAATCCCGCCGCCGAAGCGCTCGTCGGGTTTGCGCCTGAAAACAAATACATGTCGTCAGTTCTTCGGGGCCCGGCGGTATTGGCGGCGATTGAAGATATTAAAGCCGGCGCTCCCGCCCATGCGGTCGATTACGACCCGCCCGGCGCCGTTGAGCAAAGCTGGCAGGCCTTCGTCACGCCGCTCGGCGGTGAAGAAGCGGAGCGGAAAATTCTCGTTATCCTGCATGATTTAACAGCCGAACGCCGGGTGGAGCGCATGCGTGTGGACTTCATCGCCAATGCAAGCCATGAGCTGAGGACGCCTCTGGCGTCTATGGCGGGCTTCATCGAAACCCTCCGCGGGCATGCGAAAGAAGACCCATCCGCTCAGGAACGGTTTTTGGAGATTATGGAAGCCCAAGCGGCGCGTATGGGGCGTCTGATCGACGATCTGATGTCTTTGAGCCGTATTGAACTGAATGAACACATGCCGCCAGATGGCGTCGTCGATCTCGGCGTTGCGACCGCCGATATGGTTGATGGTTTGCGTCCGATCGCCAATCAAGCGGGAATCGTCCTGTCGACCGACATCGCCTCCGATGCGCTGCTGCATATTGAAGGGGAGCGGGACGAGATCATTCAGGTGGTCCAGAACCTTGTCGACAACGCCATTAAGTACAGCGCCGATGGGAAATCGGTTCATGTCCTTGTGGGCGCCGGGGCTCCACCTGCTTTTGATCCCGCCACGGACGATCTGGAAGTTGAGACGCACCGCTACGCCGACGCCGTCTATCAAGTCGCGGCCGGGGGCGAGGCGGCCGAGGCCGGTTTCGTCTACATCCAGGTTCGTGACGAGGGGCGGGGCATTGCGAGGGGGGACCTGCCGCGTTTGACGGAGCGTTTTTATCGGGTCGATGTCGAAACCAGCCGTGCGCGGGGTGGGACCGGCTTGGGGCTTGCAATTGTAAAACACATTGTAAACAGGCATCGCGGCGGCATCGCCGTCGAAAGCGCGCCGGGGCATGGCAGCGCTTTTACAGTCGTGCTGCGCGCCGCCGGCGCCGATGACGAAATCGCCCCGATCGCCGCACAGTAATGGAAACTATCCGGATGCGGCGGACATTTTATTAGGGCTATGATGGGCGGCTTTTGGTTGGCATATGTGGAGAATGCGTCAGCACCCCGACTGGGGACTGTTCTCAAAAGAGGGGATATGAGGTGCGCGGCATGGTGAAGGCGGGAAGCCGAATTGCGGCGATGTTGTGGTGTTCGGCAAGCTTGATTGCAGCGACGTCGGCCCATTGCGACGATGAGATCCGTATCGTCGGCTCCTCCACCGTTTATCCGTTCTCGGCCAAAGTTGCGCAAGAATTTCAGAACAAATCCGGCTTGCGGGTCGTCGTCGAAGCGACAGGCTCGGGCGGCGGGCATCAGCAGTTTTGCCAGGGGAAAGGCGCGCCGCACATCGTCAACTCCTCCCGCCGGCAAAAACCGAACGAACGGTCTTTGTGCGCGCGTAACGGCGTCGGCGATATCGTCGAGGCGAAGATCGGCGCCGATGGCATCGTGATCGCCAATGCGCGCAGCGGAATGGTTCTGGATTTCGTGTCGAAGGACATCTACCTCGCTTTCGCCGCCAAAACGCCTGTTTCGGATGAGGATTGCACGCTTACAGCGAACCCCTACGAAAAGTGGTCTGACATTCGCCCCGATCTGCCTGATACGCGCATCGAAACCTATGGTCCGCCGCCAACCTCGGGCACGCGAGACGCCTTTGTCGAGATCGCGATGGAGAACGGCGCCATGCAGATCGCATGCTTAAGGCGCATGTCGGCGCAGAACAGGCCTGCATTCCTCGCAACAGCCCACAGGTTGCGTGAAGACGGCGCCTGGATCGACGCCGGGGAGAACGATAACGCCATCGTGCAGGTCCTCGCCCGTAACGCAAACGCTGTCGGCGTGTTCGGATACGCATTCCTCGACCAAAACGCCGAACGCGTAAAGGCGGCCGCTGTGGATGGGGCCGCCCCCTCGATCGACACCATCGCCGACGGCGCTTACCCGATATCGCGATCCCTGTTTTTCTACATGAAGGCGGACAGCGCCCGCGATGTGGCGGGGCTGCGCGATTACGCTCTTGAGTTTTTATCTGAGGAGGCTTCAGGATTCGGCGGCTATTTGGAGGAAACCGGTCTTATCCCAATGGACGACGACGAGCGTCTTAGCTACCGCGCCGCGGTTGAGGCCTTAACGCCGGTTCGCTACCGCGCCGCTGAATAAGCGTCGCCTGGCTCCTTGGATATGGAGCGGGGGGCTGCTAAGGCTTTGGCGTGACATATTTTTTTCCGGTATTACTCGCAATCGCTTTGTGCGTCGCCGGCGTCTTCGCCGCCGGCAGGTCGCGCGCCGTGACGTTAAAGGCCGCAGGAGCGCGCCTCGTCGCGGCGCCGAACTATTATGGGTATTTCGCCGGCTGGCTCGCAGCGCTCGCTGCTCTTGGCGCAGTCACGCTGTTAAGCATCTCGCCGGGGCTGATCTCGCCTGTATTCGCCCCCTTCTGCGTGATTGGCGCAGCGGCGGCCTTCGGCGCCGTCGGCGTTGCGCAGGCTAAGCCGTCGTTTCACGCCAGGGATCAGGTTGAACGCATCATCATCGGCGGATTTCTCGCCTGTTCGGCGATCGCCGTCGTCACGACATTCGGCATCATTGGATCGCTGCTTCTTGAATCGCTGCGGTTCTTCGAAAAAGTCTCCATTTTCGAGTTCTTGTTTGGGTTGAAGTGGAGCCCCCAGACCGCCTTGCGCGCCGATCAAATCGGTCAGTCCGGGGCCTTCGGCGCGATTCCGATCTTCGCCGGCACGTTTTTGATCATGGCGATCGCACTTGTCGTCGCGGCGCCGCTCGGTTTGATGATCGCGATCTATCTATCCGAGTACGCCGCGGACGACGTTCGCGACATCGTCAAGCCGATCGTTGAGATCCTCGCTGGCGTGCCCACGGTTGTGTACGGATTTTTCGCACTTTTAACGGTAGGCCCGGCCATCCGCGGCGCTGCGGAGTGGCTGAACCGGGCGGTGCTTGTTCCGATCAATCCGGCTCTGGCCGTTCCGGAGACGACCCAAAGCGCCCTTGCGGCGGGGGTGGTCATGGGGGTCATGATCATTCCGTTCATTTCCTCTCTGTCCGACGATGTTTTAAGGGCGACCCCGCGGCATTTGCGGGACGGGTCCTACGCCCTCGGCGCCACGAAATTCGAGACCGTGCGTAATGTGTTGTTGCCGGCCGCGTTGCCTGGCATTGCAGGCGCGTTGCTCCTGTCTGTGAGCCGCGCCATCGGCGAGACCATGATCGTCGTCATGGCGGCGGGACGCGCGGCCAATCTCAGTTTGAACCCTTTCGAGGCGGTGACCACAGTTACGGTTCAAATCGTCGCCCTTTTGACCGGCGACCAGGAGTTTGACAGCGCGAAAACTCTGTCGGCGTTCGCCCTTGGTCTCGTTTTATTTATCGTAACCCTCAGCCTCAACATTCTGGCTCTTTGGATCGTCAACAAGTATCGAGACAAATATGACTAAGGCGGACGATTGGGTGTTGAAGCGCTTAAGGCGTCGCAAACGGCGCGACGCGGTCTTTGAGGCTTTAGGGGTCGGCGCCGTGCTGGCGGCGTTGGGCGCGCTGTTGTGGCTGCTGCTCAGCGTTCTCGGCTCCGGGGTGAGCGCCTTCTCTCAGCATTTCATGATACTAAACGTCGTTGTCGCGCCTGAGGTCGTGAGCCCGGACGGGGCGCGGGATGAGGCGAGCTTGCGCAAGGCCAATTACCGACGTCTCGTTCAGCAGGCGATGGAGGCGCGTTTTCCCCAAGCCGTCAGTCGCAGCGATCGACGGGCGCTCTACAGCCTCGTCTCCATGTCCGGGGCGGCGGATGAGATCCGCACGAGGGTTGTCCGCAATCCCGATCTTATCGGCCGGACGATCGCCATCGCCGCACCGACGTCGGACGATATCGATCAGCTGTTGAAGGGACGCATCGACCGCGCCGCGCCGGAGGCGTTGCGCCGGGTGAACGACCGGCAGATCGCCTGGGCCGACGCGTTGGTCGTCACCGGTGAGATTAAGCGAAAGTTCAACACGATTTTCTTCACAAGGGGCGACAGTCGCGACCCGGAGCTTGCCGGCATCGCCGGCGCTGCGGCGGGCTCGGCGCTCGCCTTGTTGGTGACTTTTGTGCTCGCCGTGCCTATCGGCGTCGGGGCGGCGGTCTATCTTGAGGAGTTCGCTCCGAAAAACCGCCTCACCGCGCTGATTGAGGTGAACATCAACAACCTCGCCGCGGTGCCGTCGGTTATTTTCGGTCTTTTGGGCCTTGCCGTGTTTTTGAACGCCTTCGGCATGCCGAGGTCCGCGCCTCTGGTGGGCGGCATGGTGCTCGCCCTCATGACGTTGCCGACGGTGATTATCGCAACGCGTGCGGCCTTAAAGGCCGTCCCGCCATCGGTGCGGGAAGGGGCGCTCGCCCTTGGCGCATCGCCGCTCCAGGCCACGACCCACCATGTTCTGCCCATGGCCGCGCCCGGGGTCATGACCGGCTCCATCATCGGCATGGCCCAGGCCCTTGGCGAAACCGCGCCGCTATTGATGATCGGCATGGTGGCCTTCGTCACCCAGGCGCCGAGCGACTTCACCTCTCCGGCCACCGTTTTGCCGGTTCAGATTTTTCTATGGTCCGACAGCCCGGAAAGAGCCTGGGAGGAGCGCGCCTCCGCTGCGATCATTGTGTTGCTTGGCTTTTTGATCTTTATAAATTTGGCTGCGATCTTGCTTCGCAGACGGTTCCAACGAAACGGATGATCGTTAACCATGACGCACGTTGAAAGCATTGATGTTTTGGAGCCTGCCGGCGACGCTGCGGGGAAATCGGCGGCGGCCCGTGAGCTTCCGGAACAGGCGAGCGCCCCTGCAAAATTCGATTGCAGCGGCGTGAATGTCCACTATGGGCGCAATCACGCGATAAAAAATGTCACATTAAAGATTTACGACCGTTCCGTGACGGCGCTGATTGGCCCGTCCGGGTGCGGCAAGACGACTTTTCTGCGCGTGCTGAACAGGATGAACGACACGATAGAGGGCGCACGCGTGACCGGCCGCATTCTTATTGACGGACAGAACGTTTACGACAAGACCGTCGATCCTGTGCAATTGCGCGCCCGGGTGGGCATGGTGTTCCAAAAGCCCAATCCGTTCCCGAAATCCATCTATGACAATGTCGCCTACGGCCCGCGGATTCATGGCCTTGCAGAGAGCGCCTCGGCTCTGGACGGGATTGTCGAGGATGCGCTGCGGCGCGCCGGATTGTGGGAGGAGGTGAAAGATCGCCTCGCCATGCCGGCCACCAGCCTGTCCGGCGGCCAGCAGCAACGCCTTGTCATCGCCAGGGCGATCGCCATTCATCCGGAAGTGATTTTGATGGATGAGCCGTGTTCGGCGCTGGACCCGATCGCGACAGCGCGTATTGAGGAGCTGATTGATGAAATCAGCCGTCAGTACTGCATCATCATCGTCACCCACTCCATGGCCCAGGCCGCGCGCGTTTCGAAACAAACGGCGTTCTTTAATATGGGCGAATTGGTGGAGTATGGTGAAACAACGCGGGTGTTCACTAATCCGGACGATCCCCGCACCCAAGACTACATTACCGGTCGGTTCGGGTAAGGAACGTTCGTCATGACGCATATCGTCACATCTTACGCCAGCGAGCTTGAAACATTGTCGTCAAGCGTGACCCAGATGGGCGGCCTTGTGGAGGCCCAGCTGTCCGATGTGATGGACGCCGTCGCCCGACGGGACCTCGCCCTGGCGCGGAAGGTGATTGACCTGGACGCGAGGATCGACGTCTACAACCATGAAATCGAGGCGGATGTTATGAACCTCCTCGCCTTGCGTCAGCCTGTGGCGATTGACCTGCGCGAGACAGTCTGCGCCATGAAAATCGCCCATGAGCTGGAGCGGATCGGGGATCTTGCAAAAAACATCGCCAAACGCGCCCTCGTCATCAGCCAACAGGAGCCGCTGCGCGCTCTAAACGGTGTAATCCGTATGGGTCGTATTTCTCTTATGCGCGTATCTGATGTTTTGAACGCCTACGCTCAGCGCAATGTGGCCCAGGCCAAGTCCGTTTGGGGCGCAGACGATGAAATCGACGAGCTTTACAACTCGCTGTTCGCCGAAATTCTATCCGCCATGATGGAGGATGCGTCTGCAGTGAACGCCTGCACACAGCTCGCCTTTGTGGCCAAGAATTTCGAGCGTGTCGGCGACCATGCAACGAACATCGCCGAAAGCGTCCATTTTTTACTGGTCGGAGAGTATCTCGACGAGCTGCGTCCCAAGGGGGACGTCACCAGCCTGACCACAGTGCCGAAGCCTGATGATAAGGCGCCGGACCCTGAAGACAAAGAGCAACCTTAGAACGTTTGATGCGGAGAATACGAGCCTATGTCTAAGCCGCTAATTCTGATCGTTGAAGATGAGGCGTCCCTGGCGACGCTTCTTGAGTATAATCTTACCAAAGAAGGCTTTGAGGTGATTGTCGCCTCGGATGGGGAAGAGGGCGTTCTGCGCGTGGAGGAAGACGCGCCGGATCTCGTCGTTCTCGATTGGATGCTCCCGAAACTGTCTGGTATTGAGGTGTGTCGGCGTATTCGCTCGCGCTCCGAAACGCGCAATACGCCAATCATCATGTTGACGGCGCGTACGGAAGAAACGGATCGTATACGCGGACTTGACACCGGCGCTGACGATTATCTGTCGAAACCGTTCTCTATGGTGGAGCTGGTGGCGCGAATTCGGGCGGTTTTGCGCCGCATCCGTCCGGCGCTGCTGGAGGACGCCGTGGCGTATGGCGACGTGATCCTTGATCGCGCGGCGCACCGGGTCAAACGCAACGGCGCTGAAGTGCATCTCGGGCCGACGGAGTTCCGTCTTCTCGATCATTTGATCCAGCATCCTGGACGCGTGTTCAGCCGGGAGCAGCTTTTGAACGCTGTTTGGGGATCGGATGTATTTGTCGAGGCGCGCACCGTCGATGTTCATATCGGTCGTTTGCGCAAGGCGCTTAACAAGACTGGCGATGGCGACTTAATTCGCACCGTGCGGTCGGCCGGCTACGCTTTGGACGCGTCGTAACATTCAAAAGATGAAGACATTCACCCGTAATGCGGTCCGCAGCGTTCTTCAGACGCCGCGGCGTCTTTTGTTGCTGGCGATCTTTCTCATCGGTATCGCCCATGTCTGTTTTTTGCCGCCGTTCGAGGGGTTCGATGAGACCGCACATTGGTCGTCGATAACCTTCATCGCCTATGAAGGGCGCATACCCGTATATGGCCAGGATGCGGTGGACCGGGCGGTGCGCGATTATCCCGGTCCTTTTCCTTATACAAGTTTGCCGCCGTTTGAAGACGTTAAGGGCGTGAACTATCGCGACTTTGACGCTTCGGCGCCCATTGGACCCAAGGATGTCGCGCCGCCATCGAATTTTTCTCCGACCACAGAAAACAACTGGCAGGCGCAGCATCCGCCGCTTTATTACATTATTCTGACGCCGTTGCGTATGCTTTTTGCGGGCGCTGACTGGGTGCAGATGTTTCTCGTGTTGCGTCTGGCCAGTTGGGTCATGGCTTTCGCGGGCTTCGCCATCGCTGTGGAAGCGACGTATAAGAAGTTCGGCGCCGTTCTTGGGGGCGGTATGGCGCTTGCCGCCTGGCCCTTCTTTTTTCCGCAGTTTTTTCCAGAGATGGCGCGTCTCGGCAATGACAGCCTGTGCCTTTTGGCCATGGGCGTTGCGTGGACATTTCTTTTGCGTATGGATGAAGGGGGGAGGCGGCGTGCTGTTGCATTGGGAGCGGCCCTCGGCGTCGGTCTTTGGACGAAGGCGTTCTTCTTGCCGATCACGGCCGGGGTTGTCGCGTATCTTCTATGGCAGTCATGGCGTTCGGGAGATTTTCAGTCGGACATTGTCAAAGGGCTCTCCGCTCCCTTCATCACCGGTGCGACGGCCGCAGTGATCGGCGGCGGGTGGTACGTCTACAAATTTTTGAGTGTCGGCGATTTCACCGGCGGCGACGAATTCGTTCAGCTTAATCAGGACGGCGCTTTCATAACACGTCTCATCTCTAATTTCGCCCTATACGATTTTTCCTATGGCATCGCCTCGATCATTGCGAGTTTTACATGGACAGGCACATGGTCCCTGGCGCGGCCTATGCGGATCTTAACTTTGGGACCTATCCTTATCCTCGCCTTGACGCTGTTAAGGTGGGCGATCGATTGGCGACGATTGCCGACGCAAGCGCAGGCGCCTTTGTTTATCGCCGCACCCATGGTCGCCGGGCTCGTTTTTCACTTACTCTCTCGTATCGCCGCCGGGCAAATCGGCGGGACGCCGGGCTGGTATCTGCATATTCTGGCTCCAGCGGTATCGCTCGCCGTCGCCTGGGGATATTGCCACTCGCGGATCGCGCCTTGGCTCGCCGCCTATTGCGCTGCGTTCGCCGCCTACGCCTGGACGCTGCAGATTTCGATGTTTTCAGGGTGCGCCGGCAAGTTCGGCGCGCAAAAAACCTACAGCTTCGAGGGGGCGACATGCTTCATCGACGGCGCGCAGTTGTCGGCCCTGGGGTATCCTGTCGCGGGCGTCATTTTTCTCATCGGCGGCGTCGCGATCGCCGGGCGCGCCGTATATAAGGTAATGCAAACGTCTTGAATTTAAAGCTTTTCCAGGCGAACCGCACACACGTCGCCGCAAAGCGCTTTAAAGCATTTCCAGGCCAAGTGTGTACGGTTGGCCGTCCGGAAATGCGAAAAAAAACAAAGACTTAAAGCGTCTGCCTGATTCCGATTGAAGAAGAGACGCTTTAGGCGAAACGCTGGTGAATGGCTGACCGGCCGGCGAAGCCGAGGCTGATGATAATCATCATGCCCATGAAACGGATAGACAACACGCCGAGGTCCTCCGGCATGCCCATAACCATATCCCAGAACCGGTCCCCGACATATCCAAGGTCCCGACCGTCGGTGATCATGAGGAGAAACGGAAGCATACGGTCGAAACCGAATGCGATACCTGTATAGGTCCAAACCTGGGCGTATTTCTGCATCATCTGGGAGACGATAAGAGCGATGATGACGGCGCGTATGCCGTCCGCCGAGGTGAAGCCCATGCCCACGATGTAATTCAGGTCTTCCATGCCCTGACCTCCGTTCGCGGGCATATTAACCAACACTTATGGTTAAAACGGCGTAAACGAAGATCTTTTTGGCGGTTACGATGGCTGGCGCTCTATTGCACTTCGGCCTCCGGCGTCGCCAAAACCTGGCCAGGGTAGATAAGGTCCGGATCGCGGATCTGGCTTTTATTCGCCTCGTAAATCACTGTGTACTGGACGCCGCGTCCGTAAAGGCGCCGGGCGATGCGCCACAGGCTGTTGCCGGGCTGAACAATGACGGAGCCGTCGGTGAATTCAAGATCTTCGATCGCCGCCCGCTCGAATGGAAGTTCGATAACAGCGGACACCCTGCCGTCCGCTTCGATCATATCGATTTGGAGCGTGTAAATCCCAGGCGGCAACAGCACCGTCGGCGGTGAGAGGCTCCATCGACCGGCTTCGTCTGCAACGGTTTCGCCGACAAGCTGTCCGTTGGCGATGACCCGTACCGTCGTGCCCGGCGTTGCGCGGCCTGAGAAAATTACGCTGCCGGCCTCGTCATAATCGATAGCTTCGAGGGCGAGGGGACCAAGGTCCTCGTCGGGGTCCGTCGGGCTTTGCAAAATGCGGCTCGCCCCGCCAGGCTCGCCAAGTACGACGAGCGGTTTTTCATCCGGCCGCTCTGGCGCCGTAATTACGACGGTCTGTTCGGATGCGATCGTAAGGCCGTCCGGCGTCGTCATAGACAGGGTGAGTTCCTGCGCGCCCTCTTTTAAAGGCGTTTCAACCACCACGACCCATTCCCCGCGCGCATCGGCGACGGTTTCGGCGATGGGCGCGCCATCTGAATAGAGGGTGACGGATGCCCCCGGGGCCGCCCGTCCTGCGATAACAGCTTGGCCAGACCGGTCGACTCGCACAATGTCAAAAGATGGCGGCTCCGTGGTCGCAATTTCTGCGTCCTCGGCGGCCTCCTCGGTCGCGGTTGCCGTTTCTTCGGGACGGTCGAGGCCGCCATATTGTTCTGCGAAGCGGAAAGCCCCGTATGCAATGGCGAGGATGGCGGCGGCCAGCAACAGAATGCGCACGGGCTAACTTCTCCTTGAGGAAACACGCCTAAACTTAGCTCGAAATACGAGTTAACATAAAACGCGCGGCGTGTAACGTCGAAGCGTCGTTTCGAACCGGACAAGCCGAAGGGACCTGAATGTCTGCACTAAAATCGCTCTGCGTCTACTGCGGGTCCTCTCCAGGGGACGATCGCCGATTTAAAGAGGCGGCCTGCACGCTCGGGGCCGATATGGCGCGGCGCGGCGTGCGCCTGGTTTACGGCGGCGGCGGTATGGGGCTTATGGGGGAGACCGCCCGCACGGTCCGCGACGCCGGCGGCGATGTCTTTGGCGTCATACCCGAATTTTTGCTGCAAAAAGAAGGCCTTGTGGAGGGGATCAATCACCAGGTCGTCACCACGATGCACGAGCGCAAAATGCTGATGTTCGACGAGGCGGACGCTTTTTGCGCCTTGCCGGGGGGGATCGGCACCTTGGAAGAGGTGATTGAGACTTTGAGTTGGGCGCGCCTTGATTTGCATCGCAAGCCCGTGATCGTCGTCAATATCGATAATTTCTGGTCGCCCCTGCTGGATCTTATGGGGCATATCGTCGATCGCGGTTTTGCGCCGGCTGCGTTCCGCGACTGCATCGTCGTTGTGGAATCGCCTGAAGAGGTGATCGGCGCGGCGGAGAAGCGTTTGGTCAAAGGGGTCATTTAAGCGCTTGAGCTTGCGTCCCGGCGATGCGATTTATACGTTCTTTTTGAAGTTCTCACGATGAGTTCGAATGCTATGCGCACATATCTCGATTTTGAAAAACCGATTGCAGATCTTGAAGGCAAGGTGGAAGATCTCCGCCAGATGCAAAACGGAGAAACGCCCGTCGATGTCGAGGACGAGATCGGCAAGTTGGAGGCGAAGGCCGGACAGCTTTTGAAGGACACATACGGCAAGCTTGATCGATGGCAGAAGACCCAGGTCGCGCGCCATCCCGCTCGCCCGCATTTCCAGGACTACATCAACGGTTTTATCGAAGATTTCACACCTCTTGCCGGCGATCGCGGTTTTGCCGAGGACAAGGCTATTGTCGGCGGGCCGGGACGTTTCCGGGGCCGCTCCGTCATGGTGATCGGTCATGAAAAAGGCGCCGACACCCAATCACGCATTGACCACAATTTCGGAATGGCGCGGCCTGAAGGCTATCGCAAGGCGATCCGTCTTATGGATATGGCTGAACGCTTTGACATGCCGGTCATAACGCTTGTGGACACCCCTGGCGCCTACCCTGGCGTCGGCGCTGAGGAGCGCGGCCAGGCTGAGGCCATCGCCAGGTCTACCGAGCGTTGCCTGACCCTGGGGACGCCCATCGTCGCCTTTGTGATGGGGGAGGGCGGCTCCGGCGGCGCCGTGGCGCTTGCATCGGCGGACAAGGTTTTAATGCTCGAGCATTCTGTCTACTCTGTCATTTCGCCGGAAGGCTGCGCCTCCATACTGTGGAAAGACGCCGGCAAAGCTGCGGACGCCGCAGAGGCGATGAAGGTCACCGCCCAGGATCTTTTGGGATTGTCCGTTATTGACGACATTGTCGATGAACCCCTAGGGGGCGCGCATCGCGACGTGCCGGCGGCGATTGAAATGGCTGGCGACGCTATCGACACCGCTTTGCAGGAGCTCGAAGCGCTGTCTACGGATGACTTGAAAAAGCGACGCCGAGGGAAATTTCTCGCTATAGGCCGCGCCGGCCTCGCTTAAGATCAAAAACGCCGAAACCCTTCAGTCGTTTACAGAAGTTGCTTGTTGTTTATAGATGAAGTTTCACAATTTATCTTTAAATAAAGATTTAAGGATTGGAGAGGTTCGATGCGTGTTCTCTGTGTGTGCGCAAGCTTGCTTTTGGTGTTGACGGCAAGGGCGTTCGCCGGCCTTGGGGCCGCCGATAATTTCGTCCTTCTTGACCATAAAGGCGTTGCGCATGAATTGTATTACGATCAAGAGGCGCCGGCGATCGTCTTGATGATCCAGGGCAATGGCTGCCCGATTGTGCGCAATGCGTGGACGGATTATAAGGCGGTGCGAGACATCTTCGCCGACAAAGGCGTGTTGTTTTACATGCTGAATGCGAACCGTCAGGATGATCGTGTTGAAATCGTCGCAGAGGCCGAAGAGTTCGGCTATGACACGCCTATTTTAAAAGATGAAAGCCAACTCATCGCTGCATCTTTGAATGTAACCCGTACGGCGGAAGTTTTGGTTATCGATCCTGTTTCACGACAGATTGTTTATCGAGGCCCTGTGAACGATCGTTTGGGTTATGAACGCCAGAGGGCGGAAGCCGGCGAAAACTATCTTTCCGACGCCCTTAACGCCGTAATCGCCGGCGAGGAGATCGAAACGCCTAAACGCCGCGCCAAGGGCTGCATCGTCAACCTGCGACGCGCGAACGAATCATTGCGGCCTGAACAGATCAGTTACAGCGAGACGATCGCACCGCTCTTGAAACAGCATTGCGTCACTTGCCACCAGGAAGGCGGCATCGCCCCCTGGGCGATGTCCGATTACGACATGGTGGAGGGCTTTTCTCTTATGATCCGGGAGGTTTTGCGCACCAATCGCATGCCCCCCTGGTCCGCCGATCCCCATATCGGCGTGTTCAAAGAGAGTCGTGCGTTGTCCGTTGAAGAAAAGCGTACGCTTGTTCAATGGATCGAGGCCGGCGCCCTGCGCGGCGACGGACCGGACCCCCTGGCGGAACGGGAGAGCACCGCCGTCGAATGGCCCCTGGGGCCGCCGGATCTGATCGTCGAGGCGCCGGCGTTCGAAGTGCCGGCGAGCGGCGTTATCGATTATCAGTTTCCTTTCGTCGCCAATCCTCTTGGCCGTGATGTTTGGGTGCGGGCCGTATCGATCCTGCCAGGAGATGTTGAGGTGGTGCACCACGCCCTTGTGGGGTCCACAGAACGCACCATTGCGCCGGGAGAGGGGGATGACAGTGATGTTTTTGAGAACTATCTCGCCGGCTACGTGCCGGGCGCTCCGGCCACGCAATACCCGAAGGATGGCGGCGTTTTCGTAAAAGCCGGCGGCGGGTTCGTCTTTCAAATGCACTATACGCCCAACGGCCGGGCGTCGGTGGATCGCACCAAACTCGGCCTTTACTTTTTCGACACGCCGCCGAAGCATACGCTGCGCAACCAGGTGGCCATCAACCCAAGGATCAACATACCTGCAAACGCTCCGCGACATGAGGAAAAAGCGTATTTCGAATTTGACCAGGCAGCCGTAATTTACAAACTGTTCCCCCACGCCCACTACCGCGGTTGGTCTTCGAAATTCGAACTGGCTTATCCGGATGGGCGGGTAGAGACAATCCTCTCAGTACCGCGCTACGACTTTAATTGGCAGCATTCCTACAGTTTTCAGGAACCCGTCCAGGCGCCTGCGGGCTCCAGGCTGATCCATCGCACCGTCTACGACAACTCAGAAAACAATTTCGCCAACCCTGATCCGAACCGGGATGTCGGATGGGGCCTTCAGTCCGAGGATGAGATGCTCTACGGCGGCTTTATGTTCCGCTGGGCTGAGGAGACAAGAGACAATCCGATCCACGATCATCTGCAGTTCACGGCGCGTCAATTTTTCGGGTTTATGGATGCGGACATGGACGGCCGCCTCGTTCCCCGGGAGATGTGGAGCGACATGCGCAAAGCGTGGGACAGCGGTCGCCTGAAGCTTGCTGATCGCGATAAGGACGGCGCCTTGGCGTTCGAAGAATACTACGGTTTGCGAAAATTCATGGCCTCCCGCGGCGGGGAGTAAAGCCAAAATTCTCGCACCTGCGTTTGTGACTGACAAGCTTGTACTGTTTCACGTCTTACCCTCAAGGTTTGGGCGGCGATGTTTGCTGCGCCATCTCAAGCATCGTTTCTATACGAATGAGCCGGCGTTCGTGATCTTCCACGCGCCGGCATTATCCTGGAGCGTCTTGCCCGCTTTACTCTTCAGGGGTGCTTTTTATGCGGCGAGGTCTTCGGCGTCGCAGTCAAGTTCGTTTTCAAGGCGTTCGGCGAGGCCGGCCAATTTCATCGACAGCGTGTTCAGCTCTTCCATATCGACCGAGGGATCGAACGATAGAACCGCTTGGCGCACCAACTCGCTGGTCGTCAACCCGGCTGCGCGAGCATTGGCGTAGATGATTTTTTTCCACTGAAACCAGAAGGTTAATGCGTTCCGATTTCATAGCGCGGCCTACCTGTAAAAGTGTACGTACATAGTTTTTGTCTGTGGCGTCAGGGTCACGCCGACAGGCGCCTTCCGGTAACCTCCAGTAATGCGCGGACAAAATGCTAGAACGTATCGCGCAAAAGCGGATACCGGTTTTGGCGCAAAAGGTCGAACAAGTGTTTGACCGTCAAAACAAAGACCGTGAGCCCTGTGTCAATCCGATAAAACAAGGCGTGCTCTAAGGCGTGGCGGCTGCCCTGAGGCCGGTTCAAAAAATTGATTAGCATCAATATTTTTGCTGTTTTTATCCGTTTACGCTCTGCTTTGTATGATTTTACCTGAGGCGGCGCTCTGTTTTTCTTGAACCGCTGGATGCGCTTCCCATGTCAGTCGTGTTTGATGTGTGAAACGGAGGCGAGGATGTTTTGGGGCAAGCGCAGCGAAGCCGGAACAGCGGAGGCCGAGCAGCCTCAAGGCGTGCCGGAAGTGAAAAAGATCCTTATGGCAACGGACTTGTCGGCGCGGTCCGATCGCGCCCTTGATCGCGCCGTGCAATTGTCCGGTGAGCACGGTGCGTCGCTGCAGATCTTGCATATTGTTGATGAAGACTTGCCCGTTTCTGTGCAAGATAAGGCGGCTGAGGTTGCGCAAGCGGAAATCCGGGCGGCTTTAAAGAAGGCGGACCCTGGCGACAAAAGCGAAGCCGTGATTACCGTTATGCCTGGCAAAGCTGATCAAGACATTATTGAAAGCGCCAATGATGCAGACGCGGATCTTATCATTATGGGCGTGCACCGTAATGTCCCGGAGGGCAAGCCGCTTGTCGGCACGACTGTGGAGCGTGTTATACGCTTTGGCGAGCGTCCGGTCTTGGTTGCGCCCTCGGTGGTTCAGGGCCCTTGTCAAAAGGCCATGATCGCCGTTGACTTTTCTGTGTTTTCAAGGTTCGCGATCCGTGCGGCTCTCGCTCTTGCGCCCTGTGCGGAGGTCTACGCCGTCCATGCTTATCATGTGCCTTTCCAAGGCTTTCAGCATGGCCGGCAGGCGCGCAAGGATGTCGCCGACGATCATGAGCGCCGCCTCGCCGCGCTCATCGAGGAAGAGATGAAGGCGATTATCGACGTATCGGCGAGCGCCAGACGCGCGGCTGATGTGAAAATGATCATTCGCCATGGGGAAGTGTTATCAGTCTTGAGGGCGGAAGCTGACCGTTTGCAGCCGGATCTTCTCGTCCTTGGCACGCACGGCCGTGTCGGCGTGGCCAATGCTATGTTTGGCAGCATTGCAGAAAGCTTTTTGACGGACCCGTTTTGCGATACGTTGGCGGTTAAGGCTTGGTGATGCCTACCGTGTCTTGCGCTCCAGGTCCAAAAGTCGTGCTTTAACATCCAACCCCCAGCGAAAGCCGCCAAGGGCGCCGTCCGTACGAAGAACGCGGTGGCAGGGCGTCACTAGCGCCGTGGGGTTGGCGCCGCACGCGGCGCCGACGGCGCGTACGGCTTTGGGGGCGCCAATGGCGGCGGCGACGTCTGCGTATGAGACCGTTTTGCCCGGTGGAATTTTGCGCAAAGCCGCCCAGACTTTTGCCTGAAACGCTGTCCCCTTAACGTCGAGAGGTAAGTCATCCGGCCACGGCCCGCCGGACAGATACTCAACAAGCGCTTGTGTCCATGGTGCGAGGCGTTGTTTGTCTCGGTTGAGATCGGCGGCTTTGAAATCCGCCTTAAACTCTCTTTCCAGGGCGTCGGCATCCGGCGACAGACGTACGCAGGCAAGGCCTTTGTCCGTGCCGGCAATAAGAAGAGCGCCGAGGGGCGTTGGCGCGATATCGTAGTTCATGCGTTCTCCTTTGCCTTGTTTTGCAAAGGCTTTCGGCGACAAGCCCGGGCGCTGGGCGGAGGGTTCATACAGCGCCCGGGGCGAGCCGTAGCCGGCCGCATATAATGCGTCGGCGACATTGCCGCTTTGGCGCGCCGCCGTCTCGAAGGCGTTGCGTTTAACCGCTGCGGCGTAGGCCCGGGGCGGAACCCCAAGCCGCGTTTCAAAAAGACGGCGCAGCCTCTGGGCTGAAAGGCCGAGCGTTTTGGCGGCGCTCTCCACGCCAAGGGGCGCGCTGTCCGCGCCCGACAATAAAGCGCAGGCGGCGGACAAAAGGGCTGCTTCTTCCCCGTCCGCCTCGTCTGGACGGCAGCGCAGGCAAGCGCGGAACCCGGCCGCCTGGGCCGCCGCCGGATTCGGAAAGAAGCGGGCGTTTTCCGGTCTCGGGCGACGGCTTGGGCAGCTTGGCCGGCAATAGATGCGCGTCGTGATGGGACCGAATACAAAGGCGCCGTCAAACCGCGCATCCCGCGCCGCAACGGCGCCCCACAGCGCGATTTCATCGAAGGCGGCCTCTGGGGCTGGGTGTTTTAAAATTGCTGTCTTCATGTGGGTAAGGTGCGCGGTTTCTATTGTGCAGTCTATCCGCTTTCGTGCGTCAATGGGGCTGCATCGTCGTCAGCTGATCCGAACGTCGGCGTCATCGGGCCATTTGTGCTGCAAAGACTGACTTTGGGAACCGGCCCGCCATGATTTCCCCAAAAAACAAGTGTATCGTAAAACCCATGAAAAAGGTCCGGCGCATTCTCATACTCGGCTTGGCGATTGCGCTCGCGTTTGGCAACGCGTCCGCCGGCGAGGCGGTATACAACGGTCTGCAATCGGGGGAGGAGGGCGAGGTTGAGGCTGTCCTGTCAGGGGATGGTTTGCGCCTTGTCGGCGGACTGGAGGTGCGTTTGGAGGCTGTGCGCGCCCCACGTTCTTTCGATGATAAAACTAATCGCTATAAAGACGACTCTGAGGATCTTGTACGACGCCTTGTGACCGGCGCCACCGTTGGGCTGGCCTATGCAGGACCGAGACGAGATCGTTATGGGCGCGCCAGGGCGCATGTTTTTGTCAAAACGCCAGATGGCGCGCGCATATGGGTGCAGCATCGTTTGACGGCTGCGGGGCTGGCGCGTGTTTCGCCCGCGCCGGATGCGGCGACGGGCGTTGCAATGCTCTTGCAAGCGGAGGCCGCCGCACGTGCTGAAAGACGTGGGATCTGGTCTTCGCCCGCGTTTCAGATTGTCGACGCCGGTGCGGCGGACGCCTCTGTCGATCGTTTCGCCCTGGTCGGCGGAACTGTGGAGACCACAGCTTCCGTTGGGCAACGCATTTATGTGAATTTTGGAACGGACTATCGAACGGACTTCACCATAGCCATAGCCCGCAAAGACGCCAAACGGTTTGAAACAGCAGGTTTGGACCTTACCTCTCTTGCCGGTCGGCGTGTCCTGGCCCGCGGCTGGGTGCGTACTTGGAATGGTCCGTATATGGAGGTAAGAAGTCCGGAAGCGCTCCAGATTCTTGCAACAGATTAGGCATTGCGTCCGCGATAAGCCTAAATCAGGCCGGCTTCAACCGGATCGCCGATTTCCTCAGTCAATGCGTCGCGTAATTTGCGCAGCGCTTGATGTTCAATCTGACGGACACGTTCCTTTGACAGACCAAGCCGTTTTCCAAGGGCGGCCAGCGTCACCGTGTCTTCGTTCAGCCGGCGTTCCATAATAATCGTGAGCTCACGGTCCGTAAGGCCCTTTAAAGCAGCGTTGATCCAGGCGCTTCGGGTCTTCGCGTCCCGGGCGATCATCACTTCCTCATCAGGTCCGGAACGGTCGTCTGGCAGAAGATCTTGCCATTCTGCATCGCCTTCATCGGCCAGACGCGCATTTAAGGATCGGTCGGATCCGGAAAGGCGGCCGGCCATCGCTTCGACTTCACGCACAGGCGCTTTGAGTTGCGCTGAAATCTGCTGTTTTGCTTGCTCGCTCAGCGTTTCGCCGGCGCCGTCTATTTTTGCGCGAAGGCGGCGAAGATTAAAGAACAAGGACTTTTGGGCTGAAGTCGTGCCGGTGCGCACAATTGACCAGTTGCGAAGAATATAATCCTGAAGCGAGGACCGTATCCACCATGATGCGTATGTCGAGAAACGCACTTCACGCTCCGGCTCGAACCGTGCGGCCGCTTGCATGAGACCGATCATGCCCTCTTGGACAAGATCGTTTAAAGGAAGACCGTACCCACGAAATTTCGTCGCCATGGAGACGACAAGCCGCATGTAAGCTTCTGTCAATTTATGGAGAGATTTTTCGTCTTGTTGATCACGCCATGCACGAGCGAGATTGAGTTCTTCTTGCTGTTCCAACAGCGGCGCCGCCATGGCTTGTTTTACGAAACCCCGAAGGGCTCTTTGGCTTTCCGCCGTGTCGATGGTCGCCATCATGCGTATCCTTCTTTTCTAAGGTTTAATACGCAGCATGGTCGCCCTCGGATCACATATGTCCATACAAATGGAAACGCCCTGACGTATTGGGTCAGGGCGTAAAGTCGATGGACAGATTGTCGCGCCAGGCGTGTGACAAACTGGCGGGGCGTGAAGTTTATGCGGCGTTCTTCTGCAAAGACGCTTCAAGGCGGCTGATCGCCTCTGCATCGTCGATGTTTTGCACCGCCGCAACCTCCCGGGCCATGCGTTCCAAAGCGCTTTCATAGAGCTGACGTTCGGAGTAGCTTTGCTCCGGCTGCTCGTCGGAACGGTACAGGTCGCGCACCACCTCCGCGATGGAGATCAGGTTGCCGGAGTTGATTTTCGACTCATACTCCTGCGCCCTGCGGCTCCACATTGTGCGCTTGATGCGCGCACGTCCTTTCAGCGTCTCCATGGCGTTTTTAACGGCGTCTTCTGTCGCCAGCGGCCGCATGCCGCCGGCCTTTGCTTTGGCGGTCGGTACGCGAAGTTTCATTTTTTCGTGTTCGAATTCGATCACGAACAATTCGACCTTCAACCCCGCGATTTCCTGCTCCTCAACGCCGGTGATCTTGCCGACGCCGTGCGCCGGATAGACGATGTGATCGTTTACTTTAAAGTCCAGTTGGCGTTTCGCCGTCTTTTTCTTCGCGGCGGGTTTGGCGGATGTTTTCGCAGTTTTTTTCTCAGCGGCTTTTGTCGTGGTTTTGGCCTCAGGTTTGGGTTTTGCAGCTGCTTTTGCCGGGGCTTTCGCTTTGGTTTTTGTGGCGGTTTTCTTTGCGGCCGGCGCGGCTTTCGCCGTTGCTGGTTTTGCAGCGGTTTTCGTGGTGTTTTGAGATTTGGTTGCAGATTTTGCAGCCGTTTTCGCCGCCGGTTTGCGGCGCTCAGACGAGGCCGTTCTTGTGGTTTTCGGCGCGGTTTTAGCGTCGTTTGAAGTTTTCGTGTTATTGTTCTTCGGTGTTGGCATGGAACAGCTCAACCTTTCTTCGCGTTCTTAACATTGGCGCGCATGGGGCGCTCCAAGTTGGGTCTCGACGACAACTCGCAAAGCTTTTGCGCCGCTAGGCCTTGTTCGGAACGAAGGATTGACCCTTTCGTCCAAACAAGCGGCGCAAGCCTGCTAGCTTGCCAATCGCCCCAAGGGATGGAAGAGACAGTTTCGCCATTTGAAGATCTCTAACATGACCAGCCGCAAACTTACTGTCTCGCCAACTTTTGAGTTTGCGCCGAGACTTGCAGAGGCATGTGAGCTCCAAACAAAACGGTTCCACCCGTTAAAATAGAAACGGGTCGGGCGGAACGCAACCTGATCTCCCCTAAGTCTTACTAAGGTACCACAAAAAATGTGGAAAATCCACATTGCTGCAACGCATCATGAATGGCTTGTCAAAAGAGTGCTGTGGATCGTCAGTCGCCTTGTCCTGGCTTGTCGCTGAAGTATTTTTGAAGTTTATCCGTCTCTTCCAGATATTTATCGGCCTCAGGCAGCGCGCCTCTGTTGTGGGTGATGTTTGGCCATTTGGCGGCGTACTCCGCGTTCAGAGCCGTCCATTTGCCTTCAGGGTCTTCTGTGTCCGGGACGATGGCGTCCGCAGGGCATTCCGGTTCGCAAACGCCGCAATCAATGCATTCGTCCGGCTCGATAACGAGCATATTCTCGCCTTCGTAGAAACAATCGACAGGGCACACTTCGATGCAGTCGCCGTATTTGCACATGATGCAGGCGTCGGTGACGACATAGGTCATTGGATCTTCCGCTCTCCGGAAACGTCAACAAAAATGAAAAACGAGGCGCTTTATGCACGCGCCTTTCGGGTTTGCGCAAGCGAATATGCGCCTTATGTATGTTTAGTTTTTCTGAATACCAAGACGCCCCTCGACCCTGCGTCGCGCCGCACCGCTTTCCTGGTCGGAAACATAAATGAGCCCAATCAGGCGGCGTATCAGGTAATCTTCATGGGCCTCACGCACGCCGTCGGCGTAAACCACTTCCCAGAGGCGCTCCACGAGGTTTACTTTTTCTGCATGGGACAAACCTTCCTTCACGGCTTTGGAGAAGCCGTAATGGTCATTGGCGTTGTTGACGGCCGCTTCGGCCGTCTCGCGCAATGCAATAGCCTGGCTGTCTGACAACTCAAATTCCGACGCCAAAATACCGCAGATCAAAGCCTTCTCTTCATCGGCGTAATCGCCGTCGATGCCGCCGGCTTCTACAAGAAGTGCGGCGAAGGCGAGCCGGGTCTCCTCGGCGGCGGCGTCCTCAGACGGCGCGGCGTCGTCTTTGGCGGCGGTCATCCATTGTTTTATTCGATCAAGCATAGATGCACATATAGGAACGAAACACAGCTTTGTCCTGTTATAGTTTATAGGTGGGTTTAAAGAGAGCGCCGGAGCGCAGCGAATGACCGGTTCGCAAAGATGAAAGACCCCTCTCGCCGTTTGAGGCCGCCTTTCCATTTAAAGCGGCCTGCGGCTTTACAAGGCGTTTTAAGCGGCGCTGGCCGGTCCGGCGGTGCGCACCGCCTCATCCACATGGGCTTTGAATTTGGTGAAGTTCTCCGTAAACATGCCCGCAAGTTTTAGAGCCTGTGCGTCGTAAGCGAATTTATTCGACCACGTCTCCCGCGGCGTCATGATGGCCTGATCGACGCCGGCGACGGCGACGGGAACATCAAAGCCGAACAGGGTGTCTTTGCGCATCTGCGCTGAATGCAGCGAACCGTCGAGAGCCGCGTTCAACAGCGCTCGTGTAGCATTGATCGGCATGCGTCGCCCTTCGCCGTAAGGCCCGCCGGTCCAGCCGGTGTTGACGAGCCAGCACGATACGCCATGGCGGTCGATAAGTTCGCGAAGCAAATTACCGTATTCTGACGGATGGCGCGGCATGAATGGCGCGCCGAAGCATGTGGAAAATGTCGCCTGGGGCTCTTTACCGAGACCTTTTTCCGTGCCGGCGACCTTGGCCGTATAGCCGGACAGGAAGTGATACATCGCCTGGGCCGGTGTGAGACGGGCGATCGGCGGCAGCACACCGAAGGCGTCGGCGGTCAGCATAATGACGTTCGACGGGTGCCCGGCGCATCCGGTATCGCTGGCGTTCGGAATGAAGGAGATCGGATAGGCCCCGCGGGAGTTTTCCGCAAGGCTGGCGTCGTCAAGATCGAGCCGGCGCGTCTCCTCGTCCATGACGACGTTTTCCAGCACCGTGCCGAAGCGTTTGGTGGTGGCGTAAATTTCCGGCTCCGCCTCTTCCGACAGTCGGATCATTTTGGCGTAGCAGCCGCCTTCGAAATTAAAGACGCCGTTGTCCGACCAGCCGTGTTCGTCATCGCCCACAAGCGTGCGCGCCGCGTCCGCCGACAGGGTCGTCTTTCCTGTGCCCGACAGGCCGAAGAACACCGCCGAGGCGCCGTCGGCGCCGACGTTTACGGAGCAATGCATGGGCATGACGCCTTTAGCCGGCAGCAGGAAGTTCAATATGGAGAACACCGACTTTTTGGTCTCTCCGGCGTAGGACGTGCCGCCGATCAGGATGATTTTTTCCTCAAAGTCGCAGGCGATGACCGTTTCACTCTCCGTCCCGTGGCGCTCCGGGTCGGCGGAAAAGCCGGGTAAGTTGATAATGTGATAATCGGCGGCGAAGACGTCGAGTTCTTCTGCGGTCGGTTCGATCAGAAGGTTGCGTATAAACAGCGCGTGCCAGGCAAGCTCTGTGATCACCCGCGCGCCGATACGGTGGTCGCGGTCGGCCCCGCCATAGAGGTCTTGCACGAACAGCTCACGGCCGGCGGCGTAAGTTTTCATGTCGTCGTAAAGCGTCTCAAAAGCCTGGGGCGACATCGCTTTGGCGTTGTCCCACCAGATCTCATCGGCGTAAGCGGGGCGGCGAACGATGAATTTGTCGCCTGCGGACCGGCCGGTGTGTTTGCCGGTTTCAACAACAAGGGGGCCGTCGGCCGAGAGGCGGCCTTCGCCTCTTAAGAGCGCTTCCTCGTAAAGGCGCGGCGGTTTCAGATTCCAGTGCGCGGCTTTTACGTCTTCAAATCCCAGCACCTCAAGCCCCGTCTCAGCCTGCGGGGCGACCACATTCAGCGTCATTATATTGTTTCTCCCTAACCACTACCCGAATCGTTTGGCGGGCGTGTTTTTATCGCCTTGCAAGCTTTGTGACTTTTTTGTCGTCCCGACCGCCAAAATCGATCAATCTATCGTCTTAGTTTTTTTCAAGCGCGTCTATAGCGCGTCGCTCTTTCTTTGTCGGGCGTCCTGCGCCAGGCGCTCTTGCGGGAACGGACGGCTGAAATGATTTTTCGCGGGGTGCTGGCGGCGGCGAACGATCTTCATAAAGCCCTGCAGCTTCGCGCGCCGGTCCGCGCCGGGGCCCGAGCGCGACGATGTCGATGATGCGCGTGCGCGCCCCGGTTTGAAACACCAGCGTATCGCCGGGGCGCACCTCCTGTGCGGGTTTTTGCAGACGCTCCGTTGCGCCGTTCCGGCTGAGACGCACGCCGCCCGCCTGTACGATTTTGCCGGCCAGCGTTCTTGTTTTGAAAAAGCGGGCGCGAAACAGCCAGACGTCGACGCGCTGTTTTTCCGCATCCCCGTTTTTATTGTTCACGATGTCTTTTCAGGCGTATTTTCGTCTGCATCCTGCTTTTTTGCATCGTCTCCGCCCATGTCGGCCTTGAGCGCCGCCAAAACCGCGAAGGGGGAATTGGGGTCCATAGGCTTTTCTTTACGCGGAGGACGGTTTTGACGTTGGGGGCGCTCATCCCTGTTTTGCGGGCCGCGTTTGCCTTTGCCCTTGCCTTTGTTGGGGTTCTTTGCGTGTCGTTGCGCGCTGTCGCCGCCTTTGGCGTCCCGCTGGGGGCGCCGGTCTCGGAAATCCTGGCGCGGCTTGCGCGGGGCGTGGCGCCACAAAACCACCTCGATCTCTTCGGCTTGCGGTTCTTTCGCCGCGTCCTCAACGCTTGCGTCCGGCGCGTCCGTTGTTTCGACGGCGCCGGGCGCCTCCGGGCCGCTGGCGGGGGCGCTGTCCCGATGCTGCGGCTGGTCCTCCTGGGCCGGGGCGGGGTCTGCCTGCGGCGGGGGCGATGCGGTTGCGGCCGGCAGGCCGATGGCGTCGGCAAGGGCGGCGGCTTCGGCGAAGCGGGGGTCAATATCGATCTCTTCGGGTTCCGCCGCGGCCTTTGTCGCAGCGGATGCGTCGGCGGCGGGTTTCGCCTCAGCCTCTTGCGCCGGTTGGCGTTTGACGACGTTCTTGCGCAGGCCGAGGGAGACGAGAATGCTTTCAAACTCCTCCCCCGAACAGCCCACAAGGGACATCATTTGCGGTGTGGCGGCGAAGCCTTCGCGCATGTCGACGCCTTTTTTGGCCTCGCGGATCAGGTCCGCAAGACGCTCCAGCATGTCGATGCGCACGGCGCGGACGCCGGAGGGGCGAAAGCCGGCGGCGAAATAATAGGCCTGCGGAAGGTCTTTGTCGTTCGGCGTCGACACATGGCCCGCCGGCGGCGGCGCGAAATCTCCGGGCGTCTTGCCTTCTGACAAGGCCCACAACAGGATCAGCAGTCGGGCCGGCGCCGGCTTCAGCAGGGCCGGCATGTAGACGGAATATTCCCCGAACCTGACGCCGAGCTTGCGCAGCTTGCCGCGCTCCTCCTGCTCAAGACCCTTAACGTCGTCTTGTATGGTCATGCGCGACATGGCGCCGAAATGTTCGACAAGGCGGAAACCGAGGCCTCTGGCCGGCCCTTCGATGACGTCTTCGCCTTGCGTCTGGGTGGTCGCTTTTTGCAAGGCGAGAAGCGGGCCGAGCAAACCCTCGATTTTGTCGCCGACAAAACGTTGCAGGCGTTCAGCGACGCGGGCGCGGGCCGGGGCGGTCAGCATGTCGCCGGCCACCAGTTCCAAATCCGGGCGCAGCGGCATCGGGCCTTTGACAAGTCGTGCGACGACGGCGCTGCGCCAGCGAATCTCGCCGGAGGGCTTGAGCTCGAAATCGGCGGTTTTGCCCCCGGCCAGCGCAGCGGCTCTGGCCGCCATTTCCGGCGTTAAAGCTTTCAGCGCCGCGGCGCGCACGGCCTTGCCATGGGGGCCGACCGCCTTGGCGTCCGCGATGAATTGGAAGCCCAATAGTCTGCCTACGAATTCGCCTTCCACAGTCACTTCTCCGTCGCCGGAGATCCCGGCGAGCAAGGGCGCGTCGTCCTTCAGCTTGCGCATCAGGACGCTGGTGCGCCGGTCGACGAAACGCTGCATCAATTTTTCATGCAACGCATCAGAAAGCTTGTCTTCTATCTCCCGCGTGCGCCCTTGCCAATAGCGCGCGTTCGGCGTCCAGGCCGTACGGTTCGACACGAACGTCCAGGTCCGCACATGGGCGATGCGGGCCGCAAGACTGTCGACGTCGCCGTCGACGCGGTCAAGCGGCTCCACATGGCCCGCCAGCCACTCTTCTTTCAAGCGTCCTTCCGGTCCCATCAGGTGCAGATAAACATCGGCGAGGATGCGGGCGTGGCTGTCATGGCCGGTCTTGCGGAAGTCCGGAATCTGGCAGACCTCCCACAAACGCTTCAGCGCTGCGCCGCCTGCGGCGATCGCTTTGATGTCCGGCTCCTCAAGCAAGCGGCGCAGGGCGTGAACGTCATCGGCGTCCCGGGCCCGGGCGAGTTCCGGCCGTCCCGGCGCTTTCTCAAGCGCGCGGAAGAGGGCGGCGGGGTGCGCGAAGTCCAGAGCCTCGTTCCGCCAATAAAGGCCTTTGACGGGGTCGAATTCGTGATTTTCAACCTGCTCGATGACTTCCGTCTCGAAGGGCGGGCAGTCGGAGGTGACGCCGAAGGTTCCGTCGTTCATATGCCGCCCGGCCCGGCCGGCGATCTGGCCGACCTCCGCCGGCGTCAAATCCCGGCGGCGGCGGCCGTCATATTTGCGGGAGCCGGAAAACGCCACATGGTCGATCTCCATGTTAAGGCCCATGCCGATGGCGTCGGTGGCGACAAGGAAATCAACATCGCCCGCCTGGTAGAGGCCGACTTGAGCGTTGCGGGTGCGCGGCGACAGGGCGCCCATGACGACGGCGGCGCCCCCGCGCTGGCGGCGCATCAGTTCCGCGATGGCGTAGACATTGTCCGCTGAAAATGCCACCACCGCCGACCGCCGGGGCAGGCGGGACAGCTTCTTCGGCCCGGCGTAGCTGAGGGTCGAAAACCGCGTGCGCGACACGAATTCGACGCCGGGCAGAAGCCGTTGCAGCAATGGCCGCATGGTGTCGGAGCCGAGGAACAGGGTTTCATGAACCCCGCGGGCGTGGAGCAGGCGGCTTGTAAACACATGGCCCCGGTCAGGATCGGCGGCGAGCTGAATTTCATCGACGGCGAGGAACTCCGCCTCCCGCTCCGTCGGCATCGCTTCCACGGTGCAGATGAAATACCGGGCCGAAGCGGGAATGATTTTTTCCTCGCCGGTGACCAGCGCGGCGGCCTGGGCGCCCTTTTGGGCGACGACTTTGTCGTAGACCTCCCGGGCGAGAAGGCGCAGGGGAAAGCCGATGACGCCGCTCTTGTAGGCCAGCATCCGTTCGATCGCGTAATGGGTCTTGCCGGTGTTGGTGGGCCCCAAAACCGCCGCAAGCCGCCCGTCGTTGCGGGAAGAGGGAAGCCAGGGCGCGGTCATTGGAGTGTCTCTACAAGTTGTGTGGTTTTATGGCTGCTGTTGCAGCTTGATGTAAGCCTTAAATACGCTTGCGTCCAAATTCCGACGATTCTCAAAGGATATCCGGTTTCGGCATATTTAAATTCGGGCAAAGCCGTTTATATACAAGTCGTTTTGAGCCCATCTAACGCAATAAGCAGATAAACCGGCATCTTATCAGTCCGCGCCTTTGTTTGAATGAACAGCGGGCGCGGCGGCTTGGTCCTGCGGTGAACAAAGAGAGGGGACGCCTTTGGCTCTCGACCTTGCAATCTCCACGCTTCTGTCGCCTGTGGTTTTGTTTTTTGTGCTTGGTCTCGCTGCGGCGCTCGCCCGCTCTGAAATGGCGATTCCCGAAGCGTTTGCAAAGGGGATTGCGATCTATCTGATGATGGCGATCGGCCTCAAGGGCGGGGTGGAGATGTCGAAGAGCGGGTTGGGCCCCGATGTTCTGGCGGTTATGGCCGCAGGGGTCGCCCTGTCTTTTGTGTTGCCGATCATCGCTTACGTTGTTTTAAAAGCGACGACTCGGCTGAACAGCACCGATGCGGCCGCCGCCGCCGCCCATTACGGGTCAATCTCAATCGTCACTTTTGTTGCGGCCACCCAGGCCGTTGATCTCGCCGGGTTCGAAAGCTCCGGTTATCTTGTCGCCGTGGCGGCGTTGATGGAGACGCCGGCGATTATCACGGCGCTTATTATCGCCGGACGCGGCGCAAGCAAGAGCGCCTCAGGGGCGGCGCGCCCCAAGGGCGAGCTGTTCCGGGAAGTGGCCCTCAACGCCTCCGTCGTTGTTCTCGTCGGCGCCCTGATCATCGGCTGGATCGCCGGGCCGGAGAAGGCCGCGCCTCTCAATCCGTTCTTTGTTGCGCCGCTGCAGGGCGTTTTGTGCCTCTTTCTTTTGGATATGGGACTTGCGGCGGGGCGTGGCTTGCGCAACGGCTGGCGTTTGATGCAGCCCGCAACGGTCGGTTTCGGTATCTATATGCCGCTGATCTCTGCGGGCGCTGCGGCGCTTGTTTGTCTTGCTTTGCCGATATCTGTCGGGAACGCGGCGCTTTTGATCACGCTTGCAGCTTCGGCGTCCTACATTGCGGTTCCGGCGGCGATGCGGCTGGCATTGCCCAAGGCGCGTCCGGCGATATATCTCACCTTGTCCCTGGGCGTTACATTTCCGTTTAACCTGACTTTTGGCATCCCACTTTATATCGCCCTGGCGCAATGGGTTGCAGGCTAAAGGAGCGCGTCTCATGCACGAAAAACGCAGGTTGGAACTGATTATAGAGCGCATGGCCCTTAACCGCGCCTCGCACATTTTAGAAGAAGCAGGCGTGACGGGGTACACGGTTTTAAGCGCGTTCGCAGGATTTGGCGGCGGATCGCGCTGGCGGCGCGACGGCGACTTGTCTCATTCCCAGGATATGGTCGTGCTGATCGCTATCTGCGCCCAGGACAAAATTGACCGGGCCCTGAAGGACCTGCACCAACTCTTGGACGAACAGATCGGCGTTTTGAGCGTGTCCGCTGTCGAGGTGTTGCGGCCAGATCGGTTTTAAAGCGTTTCCAGGCGAAGTGTGCGCGGTTCGCCGTCCGGAAACGCGTGACCAAAAGAGCGTTTCCAGGCGAAGTGTGTGCGGTTCGCCGTCCGGAAACGCGTAAAACCAAGAAGCGTTTCCAGGCGAAGTGTGTGCGGTTCGCCGTCCGGAAAGGCTTTGGAATGACGATTATCGTGTGTATTTAATTGCCGGTGTCCGTTTGAGCATCGAGAAAGCTCAGGAACGCTTCCCAATCGGCGCCGTTCACGCCAT
>JBCDBL010000030.1:0-35035 GCA_039183635.1 Pseudomonadota bacterium | reverse complement strand
GCTGTCGCGGACACCTCCCCCGTGAAACGGGGGAGGAGACCTCAGAAATCTCGTTTTAAGGTAAGACCGCTTCTGGTGGTCCCAGGCGAAGCGTTTCAAGCCTCACCCTCTGGATAAGGTCAATGACTTGTTGAAAGCAGGATCAGCGGTCGCAAGTGGTGACCGAATGCTTCGGCCTTTGCGTTTTCCACATGTCTTGTGGCGGCTGCTAAGGGTTTTCCCGGTTTTCCACAGCCTTTTCAACATGTGCTTCGACTGCGACTCACGGTCTATTTAACCCATTCTTAAATCCTGACGGGTTTGTTAGCGAGGTCGTTAAAAATGCAAGGATTGACCGTAATGGCCCGCTTGACGCAACCCGATGCGCTGACGATCTCCGACCTCCAGCGCCTGGCGCAGGACGAAATCGCCCGCCGCCGTCGGCCCCAGCGTTTGTCGCGCGCCGCGCGCTTGTTCCTCATCCACCGTTTAAGTCATTGGGCGGGCGCGGGTCTTTGGGGCGTCGCCGGCGCTACGGCCGCGTGCGCCGCTGTCATGGGGGCGACATCGCCGCTGCGGGCGGCGGTTTGGGCCACGATGACGTTTGCCGCGTTTTTCGCAGCACGTTTTCTGTTAAACCAGTTCCAAAGAGGCGACGCGCCGGCGGGGCGGCCGTTTCGCTGGCGGGCCGACTATACCGCGGCGCTTGTCGTCTTAAGCGCCGCCTTTGGGTCTGGCGCGTTCATTCTTACGCCGGCCGGCGCGTCCGGTTTCGCGCTGTCCGGCTTTATCATCTGCGCCGGCGCAGTGATGGCCGCCGCTGCTCATATCGCCCATTGGCCGGCGACAGCCGCCCTTGCCGCTCCGGCCTTCACATTCGTCTTTCTCGCCGCTTTAAAAACGCCGACGCCTGTGTCCAGCGCTTCTCTCGTGCTTGCGACCGCCTTCCTGTCGGCGCTTAGCCTTGCTGCAGGCGCAAAAAGATATCGCATCGTTGCGCGGCGTCGTCACCCGGCGGATGTTTTCGGTTCCGCATCCGGCGTGAAGGACGCCGATACGCAAACCGTTGTGGAGAAAAAAGCCGCCCGGGCTGCGTAATTCAGCCTGTCGGACGCGCGCATTAACGTCCCGTTCGCCTCTGTCGTTTAAGGTTAAGACTGTTACATTATTGTCTTACCTTGCAGCCGTGTTTGGCTGCAAAAAACGCGGAACGGCCCGGCTATGGCGCATGATCTTTCTACTGAAAACGTCCTCACGGAAACCCTTGTCAAAGATATACTGAACGCAGCGAAGGAAAAGGATCTCGCCGCTTTTGACGATGAGGGCCGCGCGTTACGCGCTTTTGAGGAATTTGTTGAACAGCTTGTTCATTACGCCACCGGAGAAGCCGCGCAACTCACAGATCGTGAAGTTCTGGTCGGTCACGCCACAAATGCCTGGGCGGCGAGCGCCAGGCGGGCGCCGGGCGAGGATCTGGTGGAATTGCGCGCCGATGCCGGCCAGGATTGGCGGTCGGCAAGGCTTGTCTTGAACGTCGTCACCGACGACAAGCCGTTTCTTGTGGATTCGATTTCCGCCGCCCTGTCCGAGCGCGGCAAAGTGGTGTCGTTTTTCATCAACGCTGTGGTGGAATCCAAACGCGATGACGGCGGCGCGCGGGCCATGAACGGCAAAGGCCGCACAGTGCGCGAAGCGATGATCCATATTGAAATGGATCCCGCCGCCGACGAACAAGAGCCCGCGCTGATTGAGCAGGACATTCGCGCCGTGCTCGCCGACGTTTCCGTTGCGGTGCAGGATTGGGAGCCGATGCGCGCCCGTCTCGCCGGCTCTATCGCCGCCCTTGAACGGGCGCGGCCCAAAGGCGTCGATCGCGAAGACCTGCGCGAGGCGGTCGATTTCCTGAAATGGCTTTGGGACAACCGTTTCGCCTTTTTGGGCGCGCGCCGCTATTCCTATGCGGATGATGAGGGCGGTGAGCGGTTCGCCCATGATATCGAGAGCGATCTTGGTATTTTACGTGATCCGGAGCGGCGTATTTTACGGGGTACACTAAGCGATGATGGGCGCCCCACAGCGGCGGTTAAAGATTTTATGACGTCTGCAGAGCCGATCCTGGTGGCGAAGTCAAACGCCAAGTCTGTGGTGCATCGGCGCGCCTATATGGATTATGTGGGCGTTAAAATTTTCGGTCCTGACGGCGAGCCGGCTGGTGAAGAGCGTTTTGTCGGTCTGTTCACCGCTGATGCGTACAATAAACCGGCGACGGATATTCCCCTGCTGCGCCGGCGTATTGAAAAAGTCGTTGAGCGGTCTTCGTTCTCGCCGGGCGGTCACAACGAAAAGGCTCTGGTCAACATCCTTGAAACATACCCGCGGGACGAAATTTTCCAGGTCAATGTGGAGGAATTGTCCGCCGCCGCTGTCGGTGTTATGCGTTTGTACAAGCGCCCACGGACGAAAGTTTTCATTCGGCGCGACCGGTTCGACCGGTTTGTGTCCGCTATGGTGTTCATTCCTCGCGATCGCTTTAATTCATATGTGCGCGAAGAAATAGGGGAAACGCTTCGCAAAGCCTATAAAGGGCGTTTGTCCGCGTTTTACCCGACAACGGGAGAGGGGCCGCTCGCCCGTGTGCATTATATTGTCGGTCTTGACGATCGCGCGCCGGCCGGTCCATCGATTAAAGAGCTGGACGCCGCCGTTACGGAGATTGTCCAGACCTGGGCGGATCGGTTAAAGGACGCAATGCGCGGTCTTTACGACGGCGCGCCGCCGCGGGGGTTGTTCCAGCGCTATGAAAACGCTTTTACGGCCGGTTACAAAGAGGCGAACGACGCCAGCGAAGCTTTGTCGGATATCGAAAAGATTGAAGCTTTGTCCGCCGCGTCGCCGCGTGCTTTGCGGGCCTACCGCCGCAAGGGGGATCGCGCGACATATCTGCGTTTGAAACTTTATAATTGGAAGGAACCTATTCCGTTATCGGTGTTTTTGCCGGTTCTGGAGAATATGGGTCTCAACGTTCTGCAGGAAGCGGGTCATCCTGTGACATTCGGCGATAAGTCGAATACGGTCGTTTGGGTGCATGACTTTCTGACCGCCGTTGACGGTGCGGATAAAGTTGATCTTGAGGCTATTCGCACGGCGTTTGAAGGCGCCTGTCTGGCTGTTCTGGAAGAACAGACGGAGGATGATGGTTTCAACGCCCTTGTTGTCAACGCCGGCCTTAACTGGCGGGAGGCGGCGATGCTGCGCGGCGCGGCGCGGCACCACGCCCAATCCGGTTTCGCCTTTAGCCATGATTATATGGCGCAGACCCTGAACGCTCACCCGGATCTGACCAAGCTTCTGGTGGAGTTGTTCCATGCGCGCTTTCATCCTTCAGGCGAGAAGGACCCGTCCGCGCGTGAAAAGGATGAGAGCCGGGTTCTGGACGCCTTCGCCACAGGTCTCGACACTGTGGCGAGCTTGGACGAGGATCGGATTTTCCGACGCTTTGTGAACTTCATTAAAGCTGTGACGCGTACGAATTACTATCAAAAGCTGCCTGACGGTTCTACAAAGCCCTATATGTCTTTCAAAATCGCCAGCCGGACCCTTGAAGAGCTTCCCGATCCCAAGCCTTTCCGAGAAATTTTCGTCTCCAGCCCGAGAGTCGACGGCGTGCATTTGCGGTTCGGCGCCGTCGCGCGGGGCGGTTTGCGCTGGTCGGATCGTCGCGAAGACTTCCGTACAGAGATCCTGGATCTGGTGAAAGCTCAGCAGGTGAAAAACGCCGTGATCGTGCCGGTCGGCTCTAAGGGCGGGTTTTATCCAAAGCACTTGCCCAAAGGCGGCGACAGAGATGCTGTCTTCGCCGAAGGCCGGGAGGCTTACAAGTATTTTATCCGTGGTCTGTTGGATGTAACAGACAATATTGTCAATGATGAGATTGTCACGCCGGATGGGGTGGCCGCACGGGATGAACAGGACCCATATCTCGTCGTCGCCGCCGATAAAGGTACAGCTGTATTTTCCGACACTGCAAACGGCATAGCTGAGGAGTATGGGTTTTGGCTTGGCGACGCGTTCGCCTCGGGCGGCTCCGCCGGCTATGACCACAAAGCGATGGGCATCACCGCCCGCGGCGCCTGGGAGGCGGTGAAGCGTCACTTCCGGGAAATGGGCAAGGACATTCAAAGCGAGCCGTTTACCGTGACCGGCGTCGGCGATATGTCCGGAGACGTCTTTGGCAACGGCATGCTGTTGTCCCGGCAAATCAAACTCATCGCGGCCTTCGACCATCGCGATATCTTTATCGATCCCGACCCTGATCCTGAAACCTCTTATGCGGAGCGGGAGCGTCTTTTCAATGCGCCGCGCACCTCCTGGCAGGATTATGACAAGGCCTTGATCTCCAAAGGCGGCGGGGTGTTTAGTCGCCAGGCGAAATCCGTTGCGCTGTCGCCTGAAATGAAGGCGCTGTTGAATTTGAAGCAGGACAAGGCGAGCCCGAATGAAATCTTGCAGGCGATCTTAAAAACGCCGACGGAGCTGTTTTGGCTCGGGGGCATCGGCACATATTACAAGGCGCCCGGCGAAGAAAATTGGCGCGTCGGGGATCGGGCGAATGACGCCATCCGCATCGACGTGACGGAAGCCGGCGCGAAAGTGATCGGCGAAGGGGCTAATCTTGGTCTTACGCAGGATGCGCGCATCGCCTTTGCAAGGGCCGGAGGACGGGTGAACACCGATGCGGTGGATAATTCGGCCGGCGTTGATTCCTCTGATCACGAAGTGAATATTAAAATTCTTCTTAATAACGCGATCGGCCAAGGGGCGCTCGCTGCAGACGATCGCAATGATCTTCTCGCTGCGATGACGGACGATGTCGCCCGGCATGTTTTGCGGAATAACTATGACCAAACACTGGCCCTCAGCCTGGCTTTAAGTTCCGCTGCGGACGATCTCGACGCCCATGAGCGCTTTATGCAGGAGTTGGAGCGTCTCGGCCGGTTGGACCGGGACCTGGAAGGGTTGCCGCACACCGACGAGGTGGCGGAACGTAAGGCCGCCGGACGCGGCCTCACGCGACCGGAGCTGTCTGTGCTGATGGCTTATGCGAAGATCTGGCTGTTTGACGAAATCATCGCTTCCAACGTACCGGATCACCCCTATTTCGAAGATGATCTTGCGGCGTATTTTCCAGAACAACTTCATGGCTTTGATATGGCTATTAAGGCGCATCGTCTGCGCCGGGAAATCATCACGACAAGGCTTTCGAATCAGCTTGTAAATATCTGTGGACTAACTTTTGCTTATCGGGTTGTGGAAAGCACCGGCGCGACGCCGGGTGAAGTGGCTCTCGCCTTTGAAATCGCGCGGCGGGTTTTCGACATTGACGCTTATGCGGCGTCTGTAAACGCCTTGGATAATAAAACGCCTGCAGACGCGCAGTTCACTTTACATCAAGAGGCCATCGGTTTGCTGCGTCGTCAGGTCTACTGGCTCCTAAGTTCAGGTGCGATCGTGGAGGAAGCGCAAAACTCTTGTTTGACGCGCACCATAGAGCGGTATCACGCAGGCGTTTTGACGTTGCGTGAGCATATCGTCGATTATGTCTCGGAGTTTGACCAGCAATTGATCGGCGAACATGCCGCAGGATTGAGGGAACTGGGCGTACCGGAAGATATTGCGGATGCTGGAGCCGGCTTGCGGTCTCTTAATTCCGCACCGGATATTGTGGATCTCGCCCGCGATCACAATTGGCCCATCGCGGCGGCGGCGCGAATTTATTTCGCAACCGGCGCGGGGCTTGGCCTTGACCGTATGCGTGCTTCAGCCTTGAAAATGAAGTTGACTGAGCATTTCGATCGTCTGGCGGTCCGCCGTCTGGTTGAAGATGTTTTGCACCATCAACGCGCTCTTGCCGGTTCCGTCATTGCGTCACTGTCTAATCCTCCCGAAGAGCAGGCGATTTCTGTGGAATGGGCGGAAACTGTCTTCGCCGATTGGCGCGACGCCCACGCCCGGCCCATTGAGCGGGCGACCGGTATTTTGGCGGAACTCGATGTGCGTGCGGATCTTACCGTCGGCAAGCTCGCGCTCGCCAACCGTCAAATCCGTGAACTGGCCGATTGGACGCAAAACTAAAGCGTCTGCCTGATTCCGATTGAAGAAGAGACGCTTTAGAAGCGCTTCAAGCGTCTGGTTTTGTTAATGGCGGAAGTGGCGGACGCCGGTGAAGGCCATGGCGAGGTTCCGCTCGTCCGCTGCGGCGATCACTTCCTCGTCGCGAATGGAGCCTCCCGGTTGAATGACAGCTGTTGCGCCTGCTTCAGCGGCGGCGATAAGACCATCTGCAAACGGAAAGAAGGCGTCCGAGGCGACGACGGAACCATGCACGAGAGGCGTCGCGGCGCCCGCCGCTTTTGCTGCGTCTTCTGATTTGCGCACAGCGATGCGTGCTGAATCCAGGCGGCTCATCTGCCCGGCGCCGACGCCGACCGTGGCGCCGCCTTTGGCGTAAACGATGGCGTTTGATTTTACATGTTTTGCGACTTTAAAGGCAAAAAGCATGTCCTGAAACTCCTCAGGCGTCGGCTGTCGTTTGCTGACGATCTTCAGATCGTTTTTCGTGACGCGCATACGATCCGCCGTTTGCACAAGAAGGCCGCCGGCGACGGTTTTCAGGGCAAGTCCAGGCGCTGTCGGGTCCGGCATGTCGCCTGTTAACAGCAGGCGCAGGTTCTTCTTTCTGGCGATTATCTCCCTGGCGTCGTCATCCGCCCCCGGGGCGATAATAACTTCAGTGAAAATCTCCGTAATTTTTTCCGCACTCGCCTTATCAAGGCGACCATTAAGGGCGATAACGCCGCCAAAGGCGCTCACAGGATCGCAGGAGAGGGCTTTTTCATAGGCCTCGACCAGCGTGGCGCCCACGGCGACGCCGCAAGGATTGGCGTGTTTAATAATGGCAACGGCCGGTGCGGCGGCATCGAACTCTGCAACGCACTCAAAGGCGGCGTCGGTATCGTTGATATTATTGTAGCTAAGCTCTTTGCCCTGAATCTGCTTGGCGGCTGCGACGCCGGGTCGATCTTCTCCGGTCAGGTAAAATCCCGCGCTCTGGTGCGGGTTCTCTCCGTATCGTACTGTGTGTTTCAACGCGCCGGCGAAGGCCCGGCGTTTGGGGTGTTCTTCGCCCAATACATCGGCGAACCATCCGCTGATTGCAGCATCGTAAGCTGCGGTGCGGGCGTAAGCTTTCGCGGCGAGGCGTTTACGCGTCTCCAAAGTTACGCCGCCTTCGGCTTCAATCTCTGTAAGGATGGCTTCATAGTCCTCGATATCAACGACGACGGCGACATGGGCATGGTTTTTCGCCGCTGCGCGAATCATCGCAGGTCCGCCGATGTCTATATTTTCAATGCACGTATCGTAATCGGCGCCTTTGGCGATTGTTTCCTCAAACGGGTACAGATTAACCACAAGAAGATCGATGGGCGCGATGTCGTGGGCGGCGATGGCGGCTTCGTGCTCGGCGTTTCCACGCAAGGCGAGCAGTCCGCCATGGACGCCGGGGTGCAACGTTTTCACGCGCCCGTCCAGCATTTCGGGAAATTTCGTAAGGTCGGACACATCGGCGACCGGGAGCTCCGCTTCGCGCAGGGCGTTCGCCGTGCCGCCGGTGGACACGAGATCGACGCCGGCGGCGTTAAGTCGTGTTGCAAAGGGTGCAAGGCCAGTTTTATCGGAAACGGAAATCAACGCGCGGGCGATCGGCGCGGTGTCTGGACTCGGCATCGAGCGAGCCTCCTCTTGTTCATTTTTATTAAGAAGCCGCGCTTTTAACGAAGCGCTGCGCCTTCGGCAAGATGCTCGCTCAGGCGCGTTTGGATGCGAGCGGCGTTTGTGTGCTTTCGCAGCCGTGGAACTCAGGCACCAAATGTTGCACAGCCTCGGCGAGCTCCTCGTCTTCATTGTTCATGGCCGAGCGGATGACGTCTTCAAGGCGCGGGTTCAGCAAAGGCAGGTCGATCATGGTCGGCGCCGCCAGAAGAACCCCGTCGGCGCCAGTTTTTACAAGCTTTTCGCTGTCGAGAAAAATTTCTTCGAAGAGTTTTTCTCCGGGTCTAAGGCCTGTGAAGCTGATCTCGATATCCCGGCCCGGCGTTACTCCCGCCAGGCGGATCATGCGTTTGGCGAGGTCCAGAATTTTCACCGGTTCGCCCATGTCGAGGACGAAAATACGTCCGTCATGGGTGACGACGCCCTTTTCAGCAGAGTCCAGGCTGGCGGCCTGGAGGACAAGCTGCACGGCCTCGCGGGTCGTCATGAAGAAGCGGCTGATGTCCGGGTGAGTGATGGTCACCGGGCCGCCCTTGGCGATTTGACGTTGGAACAACGGCACGACAGAACCTGTGGAGCCTAAAACGTTGCCGAAACGCACGGTGACAAAACGCGTATCCGTTTGCGCAACGTCGAGCGCCTGGGCGTAAAGCTCGGCGACGCGCTTGGTTGCGCCCATCATGCTGGTCGGGTTCACGGCTTTGTCCGTGGAGATGAAGACCACTGTCTCCGCCCTGTAATCGATAGCGGCGTCGAACACGTTTTTCGCGCCAAGCACGTTGGTCAAGGCGCCGACGGAGGGGTTTTCCTCCACCATGGGCACATGCTTCAGCGCTGCGGCGTGGAGCACAATGTCGGGTTTGCTTTCTTCGAAAATCCGATCCAGATGATTGCGGCGACATACATCGGCCAGCCGCGTCATTCGTGCAATCTTGTGGCTGCGTTCGCGCAACTCAAGGTCGATTTGATAAAGGTTGAATTCTGAATTGTCGACAATTGTAAGGTGTTCCGGTTCAAAGGCGAGGACCTGACGCACAAGTTCGGAGCCGATGGTGCCGCCGGCGCCAGTGATAAGGACCCGTTTTCCGGTAATGAACTTTCGGGAGGCGCGTTTGTCGATACGTTTGGCCGGGCGTTCCAAAAGCTGGGAGGGCTCAAGCTCGGCGGCGGCGAAATCGCAAGGGGCGAGGCGCGGGCTCATCGCATCGCTCTTCTCGTGATTTGTGAAGATCGCGCGTTTAAGTTTTCTGAAAATCGTATCGGCCATGAAGATCGTCCCTCCGCAACGCGTCTGAGGCGATAGGCGCCCCACCGACAATACGTGAGGCGCAGCTTACCCTGTCCCCACGCCGCGCGACATACGTTTAAACGCCCACTTTACAGATCGGCGCTGGCTTTGCACGCCCTCAGTTAATTTTAAAACGATCTGTTCGGCCGCCCGGGTGCGGACGCCGTCCGGGATGTGGACGCTTTTTTCCAGCGACACATCGGCGCAATCGCTGCGGAACCGCCACCCCTCGCCGCCGGAAACGATAAGGAGCACGCTTTTACGGTCCCGTGAGAGCGAGGCGCGCACGTCAGGGTGGATGTGAAACCGGATATCCGCGCCTGGGGCCGCGCCGCCGCCCTCGCGCCAGATCGCATCCGATCCGCGCAGATCGTCGCCGTTAGCGGACAGAAACACACGGCGCTGGAAACGCGCATCCGGCGCGCCCGGGCCGCCTTTACGTAACGCTTCCAGCCAGAGCCCTTCCTGGCTTTCAAAACGCTGGCTTTCCATCTCGAACGCTGTTGAGGCTTCGGCGGCCGTGTGGTGCGGGCAAATTGTCGAATGGGCTGCAACGCCGCGTAAGGCTTGCGCCCAGCTCTCGCCCAATTGATGGGCGGCGCCGCAATTTGTAACAATCCGTGTACGTCCATGACAAAACTCGAACGCCAATGGACTTTCGTGGGCTTGCCCGTCGAAGGGCGTCGGCGCAGGGCGGCCGACATCCATGATCACGGTGGAGCGTCCCGCCGCGGCCCTCTGGTAAGCTGTATACGGAGCGAAACCAAACGGCTTGGCGTGCATATCGTCCCGGGCCAGGATGGCTGCAAGGGCGTCTGCATCATCGGTCAGCCCGTTATGGAACAGGGTCAAGCCGCCGTCGCCCATTTGGAAATACCGCGCCATAGGCGTCATTTTATCAAGGGCGTGGCGAAGGAAACCCGGCGTCGATAAGTTTCTTGCAGCCAGTGTCTCCGCGAGACCGGCGAGCCGCAACAGCGCGTCGAGCTGAATTGAGGGGTTGCGGCTCAAATGCCCGCCATCGGGACGAATTTGCAGGCGGATCTCACGGCGCAATAAGGCAAGGCCGCGTTCCAACATCGCTTCGCCGTTCGGCATGGCGGCCGCGGCGATGGCGAGGCCGCTGGCGCTGACCAGCCGGTCGTACCCTTCCGGCGCTCTGTGCGCCGACCGCGACAGGTGGCGGGTCTGGCGGCCAATCGCCGTGAGAAATCGAGACCGCCAGATGAGGTCGGCGCCGTCGCACACAAATCTGCTGTGGGCGAGCCAGGCGAACAACCTTTCCGCCGTTAAAGCCGGCGCCCATCCGTCTGCGTCCCATTTGCCATATCGGTCGAGCCATGCGCCGATCGCAGCGCGGGCCGCTTCACGATCGCCATGGGCGGCGAGAGATCTTAGCCATGTAAAACTGTGCAAACCGCTGAAAACATCATCGGATGCGCCGTCCGCGGCGTCCCATATATCTGCTGGCGATCCGGCTTTGACGGTTCGCCCTGCGATTTCAATGCGTCCTTCGGCGATGGCGGCGCCATCTGCGGCGGCGGCGCGGCGCAAGTCCTTCGGCCGTGTTAAGATGCGGTCCGGCGCAGGACCTGACAGCTGCAGTTGATAAAACGGCGTTTCGCCCCAAAACGCCCGCGCAGAGGCGGCGATGTCCTGACCGGCTTCTGCGGCGGCGCGCAGCATATTTCGATCCGCCCCCGCCATAAGCTTACCCCGCGCCTGCCTGGCGTAAGGCGGCGATATTATCTCTATACATCTCTGGGCCGCCTTTGAAGACGGCGGTGCCGGCGACTAAGACATCTGCACCGGCGGCGATGACGCGCCCGGCGGTTTCAGCGTTCACGCCGCCGTCGACTTCCAGTAAAATATCGCGCCCAAGAGCGTCGATCATCTGTCGCGCCTTTGTCGTTTTGCGGACCTGACTTTCAATGAAGCTCTGCCCTCCGAAGCCGGGATTGACACTCATTATGAGGATTAAATCGATTTCATCGAGAATAGGCGCGACTGTCTCGACCGGCGTGGCCGGGTTGAAGGCGACGCCAGCCTTTGCGCCGGCTGCTTTAATGCTTTGCAGCGTGCGGTGAAGGTGGGGCCCCGCTTCCGGGTGGACCGTGATGATGTCGGCGCCGGCCTCGGCGAACGCGGCGATGTATGGATCGACAGGCGACAACATCAAATGGACATCGAAGGGCTTTTGGGTATGGGGGCGCAGGGCTTTGACGACGTCTGGCCCAATCGTAATGTTGGGCACAAAATGTCCGTCCATCACATCCACATGGATGAAGTCGGCGTCGGCTTCGTCGAGCGCGCGCACTTCTTCTCCAAGTTTTGCAAAGTCTGAGGCGAGAATTGACGGTGCGATTTTGACGGACTGCGGCATAAAGAAAGCGATCTTTAAATTTTGTCCTCACCCAACGCCGTTTTGGGAAAAAAGTCAAAATCAAAAGGCCCCGCCAAGGAGACGGGGCCTTAAAGCGATTTCAGATCAATCGCTTTTAGTACTTATTTGCGTGCGCATCCGTGCGGCGAACCGCGGACGCTTAAATCTTGAAACGCTTTAATAGGCGGGCACCACGCGAACACGGTCGCCGTAAAGGACGCGCACAGGCGCGCCTGCGGCCGCGATCGGCTGTTTATCGCCTTGAACAATGGTGACGATGCGACCATCGTCGTCGAGCCGCACCGTGTATTCAAAAGCCGTAGAGCTGCTGACGCCCTGTTCTGTGGCGCGGCCCGCAAGACCGCCCAAAACGGCGCCGGCGACGCCCGCAGCGATCCGTTCTTCAGTGCCGCCGCCAATTGTTGAGCCAAGCGCGCCGCCAACCACGGCGCCCGTCGCCGTTCCGACGCCAGAGCGCGTGCCGTCAAGCTTCACCTGGCGATAGCTGATAAGCGTGCCGCCGAAATTTTCAGCCGGCACGCCGACGGCGCTGCGGCCATAGGTGTTGCCGCTGAGGTCCGAGGCGCAACCGACGGCGACAAGACCCATTGCAGCCACAGCGGTGGCGCGCAGGGAGGTTTTAAAGGGTGATTTGATCAAAGCGGACATAGCGTTTCCCCTAATTAAGGCGTTAGCAAGAATAGTAATCTGGGTTTAGGACACGAGACTTTTATGGCCAAATTACGGCGCATATAAGACGGCCATAATCTATGGCCTGTTACGATTTCGTAATCTTGGCAAGTCGGCCGGCGTATGGGTTTACGCGGCCGCTGTTTTTCCAAATCTCAACCCTGTCAGCCCTTTTGCGCATTTGCGCACGCCGGCGACAGCCATAAGGGCTGCGCCCGCGCCGACGGCGACGCCAAAAATCCATTCAGCGTGAAGCAGAGAGATGCTCATCACGAGCAATAAGACCGCTGCGAAAATCCAGGCGGCTTTGCGAAACGGTCCGCCAACGGCGGCGCCCGCCGCTTTTGCAGCGGCGCCGGCGGCTTTAACGGGGGCGGCCGCTGCGGTTTTCGCCGCCCGCGCCGCTGCGGGCGCGGCTTCCTTTGCGAAGCGTTTAAGGGATGGGATCGCCTGGGCGAGGCGCAGGGCGATCAGCAGCGCAGCAAAAAGCCCCGTGCTTAAAGTTGCGCCCCTGGCTATGCGCCACGCCTCCGACTCGTACCTGGCGACGGTTGTTGCACGAAGATGCGCCGCGTCTGCTTGAATGGATGGCGAAACCGGTTCCGCGGCGGCGTCTTGCGGCGCCGTTAAAGTCCCGCCGGCCAGCAAAGCAACCGATCCAATCAAAGCGTAGCGAAGGCGTTTTAAATGCATCATATCGGCGTGCGTCCCCTAAAATTCACCTGTAAAAGCGGCTCCAGTGTGTATTATGTGCGCTTTCCGGGCGTCTGTTTCAATGCAAAGGTCTTGGCGGGGTTGAAATGCCCTGACAGGGCCCCATTGTCATCAATCTAACTTTCCGACTTTTGATTCCGGGAGCTTTTATGGAAAAGCGACGGCTTGGCCGCACCGATATTGACGTCTCCGTCTTATGTCTTGGGACGATGATGTATGGCGACCAGATCGGCGAGGCGGACGCCTTTGCGCAGATGGATTACGCCCTGGAGCGGGGCGTTGATTTTTTCGACACGGCGGAGCTGTACACCATCCCTCCCAAACCGGAGACCCAGGGGGACAGCGAACGCATTGTCGGGCGATGGATGAAGGCGCGGGGCGTCCGCGACAAAATTGTTCTGGCGACAAAAGTGACGGGCCGGTCGTCGCGCCTGAATTGGGTCCGTCGCGACGGGCGCTTGCCGCGGGTGTGTGCAACGGACATGCGAGAGGCGTTGGAGGACAGCTTAGAACGGCTGCAGACGGACTATATCGATCTCTATCAGATTCACTGGCCAGACCGAAACGTTCCGCTTTTTGGCGCTGACGTGAAGGGGTATGAGCATTACGAGGATGATTTCGCCGCGTTTGAAGATACGCTTGACGTGATGCAAAAATTCCAGAACGAGGGCAAAATTAGACATTTTGGGTTGTCGAATGAAACGTCCTGGGGCGTCATGAGGTTTGTTGCGCAGTGCGAGGCGCGCGGGCTTGTCAGGCCGCAATCGATCCAGAACGCCTATCATCTGGCCAACAGATATTTCGAATACGGACTGGCGGAAATCGCTATGCAAGAGCAGGTGGGTCTGCTCGCCTATTCGCCCCTTGGTCAAGGCACGCTTACCGGTAAGTATCTGGACGGCGCCTTGCCGAAAGGGTCCCGCGGGGAGATGTTCGGCGGCCGCCTTTGGCGGTATGAGACGCCCTCAACGGACGATGCGATCAAAGCTTACACACACGTGGCGAAGGACTTCGATATTGATATCGCGCAAATGGCGTTGCAGTTTGTGACGACCCGTCCCTGGGTGACGTCCAATATTTTCGGGGCGTCCTCCTTGGCGCAACTTGAAACCAATATCAATTCGATCAACGTTACGTGGACGAAAGAGTTGGATGAGGCGGTGAACGCTGTCCATGCGCGCTTGCCCAACCCTTGTCCTTAACATCGACTGCGTCCCATACCCACATAAAGGAGACAGGCCATGACCACCGTTCTCATCACAGGCGCCAATCGCGGCATAGGCCTTGAACTCACCCGCCAGTACGCCGCGGACGGGGCGGACGTCATCGCCTGCGCCCGAGATCTTGGCGCAGCGGCCGACTTAAAGGCGCTCTCCGACGCCCACGGAAATATCCGCCTTGAAACCGTTGATGTCGACGATGCCGCCTCTGTTTCCACCTTGAAGCAAAAGCTTGGCGCAGCGCCGATCGATATTCTCATCAACAATGCCGGCGTTATGGGCGGCGGTGCTCAAGGTCTTGCGGATGTGGATTACGACGCGTGGAGCCATTGCTTATCCGTAAACGTCATGGGGCCGTTTCGCATGATCGCTGCGTTTAAGGACAATGTTGCAGCAAGCACGCGCAAAACCATTGTGACGCTGTCAAGCCAAATGGGCTCCATCGGCGAAGCGTCTGGCGGCATGACCATTTATCGTTCGTCGAAGTCGGCTGTAAATATGGTGATGAAGGTGTTGTCGGAAGATTTAAAAGCGGATGGCGTCATTGTTTTGCCGGTGCATCCCGGCTGGGTGCAAACGGACATGGGCGGCCCGGGCGCCCTCCTCACGCCGGAAGAAAGCGTGACGGGTCTCAAAGCTGTGATCGGCAAGGCAACGTTAGAGCAGTCCGGTCGGTTTTGGCGGTTCGACGGCGAAGAAGCGCCCTGGTGAGGGCACTCAATTGACGGCGTTCTTTGCATCCATTGCGCAACCTGTCTTCGCAAAACAGGGGAAGCTCCCATGACCAAGTATCGCAATTACGATGACATCCCCTCCTTTCGAGGTTATGTCCAAGCGGCGTAAGGGTTTTCCGTCAGAAACGCATGTGAAGCGCGGCTATCGCACTTTGAAAAATGGTGAAGTCGAGCTTTTAGAAAAACTTGGGCGCAACGATCCGTGTCCATGCGGATCGCGGAGGTGTTTTTAAATCGTGCTGTATGAAAAGCGGCCGCTATGATGGCGCCAACCGTGGAGACTATTTTTAGATAATTTCCTTTGATTGACTTAAAAGCACCGACGTAGATTACGGCGTCGGTGCTAAAATGACTTGCGCCTGCACCTAACCCGTCGTCCAATCCGTTTAGCACTCAAAAAAAGCGGAGGATGTTATGAGGCTGTGGCTTAGTTTGGCGTTCTGCTTTTCGCTTCTCACCTCAGCTCGGGCGGAAGAGGCCTATGACGGGGCGTATTTTAAGCGGGTGAATTTTGTCGTGGCGGATCTCGATCGCGCTTTGACCGTTTATCGCGACGTATTGGGCTTTAACCTTGACAGGGTGACGGTATCGTCTTCGACATCTTATTCTTACTCGGCTTTGAATATTCCCCAAGAGGCAAAGCTGCGGTTTGCAACCTTAAGCGCCGGCGCGCATCAGGTGCGGACGTTGGCGCTCACCGAGGTCACTGGAATTCCGTTGCCTGAGCAAAAAGGTATTTTTCAAACCGCTTCTGTTATACGCGTCGGCAATCTCAATGCAACGATTGCGGCATTGGAGGCGCTGGGCCTCAAAACAGTTCCGCGCCGTGATGTGGATGGAGCGGAGTTCAGTTTCGGTGAACAAGCCTTTGTCGATTATGACGGTCATCTTGTGGTGCTTTATGAAATCACAAGTTCCGAGTAAAGACTTTGAGATCTGTCGTTTAAAGCGGCTTTGGAGGATAAGATGATCACCGAATTTCAAGTGCGCAAGACCGATCTATCCGAAACGCAGCTTGTGGAGCGGTCAACGCCCGCCCTTGGCGAAGGCGAGGTGTTGGTGAAAGTGGAGCGCTTCGCCCTTACCGCGAACAACATCACCTATGGCGTTGTGGGGGAAAAGATCGGCTACTGGAAATTTTTCCCGTGTGCGGAGGGATGGGGTGTTATTCCCGTTTGGGCGATGGCGGAGGTCGCAGAATCCCGCTGCCCGGATATGCCTTTGGGAGAGCGCCTTTATGGCTATTTTCCCATGGGGTCCCATCTCGTCATGACGCCTCAGAAAGTGAAGCCTATGCGGTTTATCGACGGTGCGACGCACCGGGCGGAGTTGCCGCCAGTTTACAATTCCTACGCCCGGGTGGCGGCGGAGCCGGGCTATGATCCTTCAATGGATGATGATCGTATTTTGCTATTCCCGCTCTATGCCACGTCGTTTTGCCTTTATGATTTCTTGTTGGACAATGACTGGTTCGGCGCGGATCAGGTCGTCATTGTCAGCGCCTCGTCCAAAACCGCGATCGGGCTTGCGATGGCGTTGAAAGACGATGCGACTTCCCCGCCTGTGGTTGGCCTCACCTCGCCGAAGAACCTCAACGCCGTAAACGCCCTTGGACTTTATGATTCCGCAACGACCTATGGTGCGTTAGAGGCGGTGGACGCCTCAAAAGCCACGGTGATTGTCGATATGTCCGGCAATGGGGCGGTGTTGTCTAGACTCCATAGCCGCCTCAAAGACAATATGAAGTATACATCTAATGTCGGGATCACCCATTGGGATGAGAACGATATGGGTCCTGATTTCATCCGGGAGCGCAGTCACATGTTCTTTGCGCCGGGCCACATTCAAAAGCGCAGCGTCGATTGGGAACCCGGCGTGTTTGAGCAGAAGGCCCTGACGTTTTGGAGAGAGGCGGCGTTAAAAAGCCGGAATTGGCTCACCGTGGAGACAGTGGGCGGCCTCGCCAATGTGGGCGAGACCTTCCATGCTTTGCGGCTGGGGCGGGTTGCGCCTGATAAAGGCATCGTGGTGAAGGTTTAACCCCGCAGCACGCCGCCGGTGGCCTTTTCAACGGCTTTTACGATTTTGCCGCCCACGGCTTCAATCTCTTCATCCGTAAGGGTTTTATCCTTCGGTTGCAGCATCACCTCAATGGCAAGGGATTTTTTACCCTCGCCCACATGTTCGCCCTCATAAACATCGAAGAGCTGCACGCCGGTGATGAGTTTTTTGTCTGCGCCTTGGGCCGCTTTTAACAGCGCGCCGGCGGGGGTGTCGGCCGCCACCACAAAGGCGAAATCCCGGCTCAACGGCAACAGGTCCGAAGCGTTCAAGGCGGCTTTGGTTTTCGTGGCTTTTTGCTTGGCTGGCGGAATATTATCGAGAAACACTTCAAACGCATAAACCGGGCCGTCCACATCCATTTGTTTTAACATCCGCGGGTGCAGCTCCCCGAAAAAGGCGAGAGCGTTTTTCGGGCCGAGGCGGAGGACGCCGGACCGGCCGGGATGGTAATAGGCGGGCGCATCCGCCGTGGCCTGAAGGTTCGCGGTGGGTGCGCCGGCGGCCTCCAACGCCAAAAAGGCGTCGGCTTTGGCCGTGAAAACATCCACAGGCGCTGCGCTTCCACGCCAATGGCGGGGCGGGTTAGAGCGGCGGGCGCCGGCGGCGACTTGGGTCTGGTCCTCCGGCCGGTCGCCGGCATATTGCGGACCCACTTCGAACAAAGCGAGGTCCGGCGTTCCGTGGTCGGTGTTCCGTTGCAAGGCGCGGATGAGGTTCGGCAGAACCGACGGCCGCATGGCGTCGAGGTCTGAGGAGATGGGGTTCTCCAAAATGAGGCCCTGGGCCTTCAGCCAATTTTCCCCATCGCAGAACCGGGCGGCGTCGGCGCTGTGGGTGAAGGACCAGGTGACCGCCTCGTTAAGACCCCGGGCGGCAAGCGCATGACGCGCCCGCCGGGCGCGGTTCTGGGCCGGGGTGATTTTCGGTGTGGGGATTTTCTCAAGCGCCGGCAATGGCGTTGAGGTAAGGGCGTCAAAGCCTTTGATGCGGGTGATTTCCTCCACCAGGTCCGCCGCGCCTTCCATGTCCGGGCGCCAGGAGGGGACGCGCACGGTCCACACATCGCTTTTTGCTACGCCAAACCCAAGGGCGGCGAGGATGGACGCCATCTCATCTTCGGCCATCTCAATGCCGGTGAGGCGTTTGACTTCAGAAGGTTTGAAGGCGATGTCCGGGCGTCCTGCCGGGGCTTGTCCGGCCACAACCAAATAGCTTGCCTCCCCGCCGCACGCTTCGAGGATGAGCTGCGTCGCGAGCTCCGCGCCTTCAGTGCAAGACTGCGGGTCAATGCCGCGTTCAAAGCGGTAACGGGCGTCGGACACGATGCCGGTTTTTTGTCCGGTTTTCCGGGTGCGGACCGGATCGAAATAGGCCGCTTCAATGAAGACGTTCACCGTGCCGTCCGTACAGCCCGTGGAGAGGCCGCCCATGACGCCGCCGAAGCCGATGGCGCCGCTGTCGTCGGCGATGACGCACATGGTCTCGTCCGCTTCATAGTCTTTGTCATCAAGGGCGGTGAAGGTTTCCCCCTTTTTGCCAAGGCGGGCGTGAATTTCCCCTTGCAGCTTGTCGGCGTCATAAACGTGGAGCGGCCGCGCCCGGTCGCAAGAAATGAAGTTTGTGACATCCACCAATGCGTTAATGGGGCGCAGGCCCACAGAGAGTAGAAGTTTTTGCAGCCATTCCGGTGACGGACCGTTTTTTACGCCTTTAATATAGCGCCCGATGAAAATCGGGCAGGCGGTTTTGGTTCCCGCCTCAAAGTGAAGGCCCACGGCTTGCGGGCTCTTGAAGGTTCCGGGTGTTGGTGCGATGCTCGGGTCCTTCAAGGTTCCAAGACCGGCGGCGGCAAGATCCCGGGCCACGGCGAGGACGCCGTTTGTGTCCGGTCGATTGGGCGTGACTTCAAAATCGATGACCGGGTCGTCGAGGTCGAGGACGTCCACAACCGGCGCGCCCACTTGCGCTTCGGCAGGCAGGTCGAGAATGCCGTCATGGTCCTCCCCAATTTCCAACTCCCGCGCCGAACACATCATGCCGAAGCTTTCCACCCCGCGAATTTTCGCTTTGGCGAGGGTGACGTCAATGCCGGGCACATAGGTCCCAACGGCGGCGTAGGCCACCTTCATCCCCGCCCGGGCGTTGGGGGCGCCGCAGACAATCTGTTTCTCCCCATCTTTGGTGGCGACCTTGCAAACCTTCAACTTGTCCGCATCAGGATGCTTTTCAGCTTCCAGAACATGGCCCACGGTGAAGTCGGCTAGGCGGGTTTTCGGGTCCTCCACCTCTTCCACTTCCAAACCGGCGGCGATCATCGCCTCAACAATCTCGTCAAGGCAAGCAGTGGTGTCGAGGTGGCGTTCCAGCCAGGAGAGGGAGAATTTCATGGTATGGGCTTTCGATTCCTAAACACGGACGATTTCTAATAAGGGTTCAAATGCGTAGAGGGCGGGTCTGCGTCCTGCGGCGGGTTCAAGACAAATGAGTACGTTTTGATCTTGTAGTGCGCGTACAAAACGCCGGGCGCTTGGGTCGGAGATTTCCGTTTCACGTACGAGTTTGTTGATCCGAAAAACAGGATTGGTGAAAACGAAATCCAGTGCATCTATAGACCATTTGGATGAGACAATTTCGACGAATAACGGTTTTAAAACCTCGTAAAGGTACTGGATATGCTCCGCTATTTTGAGATTGCGAAATGCTTGGATCTCAAGTGCTTTTAAAAAAAACACACACCATTCGCTCCACTCGCCATGTGCAGATACACGGCGCATTCTCTCTAGATACTCTGTCTTGTTTTCTTCCAGATACCCTGAAACATAAAAGTGTGGTTCTGATAATTCACCTGCATGCCATAGCAATAAGGTAATAAGCATGCGCCCCACACGGCCATTTCCATCTTGAAAAGGGTGAAGCGCCTCAAATTCAACATGGGAAATGGCGGTCTTTAAAAGAATTTGGTCCTCGGCGTCATCAAGATAGGTGAAAAGACGCGCCATCCCTTCGCTTAAATTTTCCGGTTTAATCGGAATAAAAAGTACATCGCGGCGTGATTTTCCGACAATGTAGTTTTGCTCGGATTTGTACTGGCCTGGGTTTTTGTCGGCGCCGCGTCCGAATGAGAGCAGCGCTTGATGAAGCGCTCGTACAAGCCATTCAGAAAACGGCCTGCCTTCACCTAGTGCGTGTTGGCCAGCTTTCAGGGCGCGTTGATAAAGAATAGTTTCGATAACGTCGCTACGCACTGTTGCAGTGGCTGTATCTTCTTCGGCGTCGGCCTCGTAGCGAAAAATTTCATCAATTGTACTGATCGTGCCTTCCATGCGCGAAGAGATGACCGCTTCTTGATTACGCAGAGGCGCCAGCAGGATGTCGCTGTTGTGAAGCGTTTTTAGGATTTGATCGAACCGCGAGATCGCGCTTGTTGCTGCCGCCAATGGGGCTATGAGCGTCTTATAATCAAGCGCACTCGGCGGAAATGTGCCGTAATGGTAGTTTACGGCTTTGGTAAGATCTAAAGGTTCTTGTTGAAGATTAGGCATACCGCCTTTGTCTTTCAATTTTTCTTTTTTTTGAAGAACAAATAGGTTTGATCATCATATATGACGGTCAAATTACTTTGTCTATCAAATTATCCATTTTTTGAAGAACAAGCCTTTTTGGTGTTCATGGATGACAAACAAGCCGTTTTGTTTGTCAATTTTCATGTAAAATGACAAACAAAACCACCAATGAGGCGTTTGTAGTTGACTTCACCGACTAAGCCCCGTCGCCAAGTTCGGCGCTTCCAGCGGGTCGAACCCGTAATGTTGCAGCCATTTGGCGTCTGCGGCGAAGAAGTCGCGCAAATCCGGGATGCCGTATTTCAGCATGGCGAGGCGGTCGACGCCCATGCCCCAGGCGAAGCCTTGATATTCGTCCGGGTCGAGGCCGCAGTTTTTGAGCACATTGGGATGCACCATGCCGCAGCCGAGGATCTCCATCCATTTCTCACCTTCGCCAATACGAATTTCATCGCCGATGCGGGCATAGCCGATGTCCATCTCCGCCGAAGGCTCCGTAAACGGAAAGTGGTGGGGGCGGATGCGGGATTTCAAGCTGTCGATTTCGAAAAACGCCTTGATGAAGTCTTCCAGGCAGCCTTTCAGGTGCCCCATGTGGGAGGTTTTGTCGATGACGAGGCCCTCCACCTGGTGGAACATCGGCGTGTGGGTCTGGTCGGAGTCGCAGCGATAGGTGCGCCCCGGTATGATGATACGGATCGGCGGCTTTTGCTTCATCATGGTGCGGATTTGCACGGGGCTAGTGTGCGTGCGCAGCACCATTTTCTCGCCATTTTCCTTTTCATGGAAAAAGAACGTGTCGTGAATGTCCCGGGCCGGGTGGTCGGCGGGGAAGTTCAAGGCCGTGAAATTGTGGAAATCATCCTCAATGTCCGGGCCTTCGGCCACCTCGAACCCCATGGCGGAGAAGATCGCGGCGATCTCTTCCATCACCTGGCTGACCGGGTGAATGGTCCCTTTGGCTTCCAGCGCCACGGGCAAGGTGATGTCGACTTTTTCTGCGGCGAGGCGCGCCTCAAGGGCGGCGGTCTCCAGCCCCTCTTTGCGCGCGGCGAGGGCGTCGGCGACCCGGGTTTTAAGGCCGTTTAACGCCGGCCCCGCCGTTTTCCGCTCCTCCGCGCTCATCTGGCCAAGCGCGCGCATCTTTAATGAGATCGAGCCCTTTTTGCCGAGGGTTTTGACGCGCAGATCCTCCAGCGCGTTCTCCGTCTCCGCCGCTTCAATGTCGGCGAGGATGGTTTTTTCAAGGTCGTCAATGTCGGACATTTCAGTCCTTCCTTTTTGAAATCGTCTGTCGGGAAAGCCAAAAAGCGCCAACCTGGTCTCCCAAGCGGCGCTATACCTTTTTTCAAGGTTGGATGCACGCGTCTCGGGAGGAGGTCAGCCTTCTCGCGAGACGTGAAGCTTATAGGTTACGCGAGAGCGGCTTCGGCCTGTTTCACCAGGGCGGCGAAGGCGGCGGGCTCCCGGACGGCGAGATCGGCGAGGACTTTGCGGTCCACGTCGACGCCGGCTTTGGAGAGCCCGTCGATAAATCGACCATAGGTCAGGCCATGCTCCCGGGCGGCGGCGTTGATCCGCTGGATCCAGAGGGAGCGGAAGGTGCGCTTGCGCACTTTACGGTCGCGATAGGCGTACTGGCCGGCCTTCTCCACGGCCTGGTTGGCGATGCGGAAGGTGTTTTTCCGGCGGCCGCGATAGCCTTTGGCGGCCTTGATGACTTTGCGGTGACGGGCGTGGGTGGTGACGCCTCTTTTGACGCGGGACATGTGTCTAGGCTCCTAAGGTCTAACGGTGGTACGGCATGTACTTCTTCACGATCCGCGCATCCGGGTCAGACAGGACATCGGTGCCCCGCTTTTGGCGGATTTGCTTCGGCGTGCGTTTGATCATGCCATGGCGTTTGCCGGATTGTGCGGCTTTGACTTTGCCGGTTCCGGTGACCTTGAAGCGCTTCTTCGCGCCGGATTTGGTCTTCATCTTGGGCATTTCGCTGTTCCTAATATTAAAGTGTCGCGTTTTCACGGGACAGGTCGGCAGACGCGCCGCCACGGCATACCCAATCTGGCCGGGCGGCGGACGAAGTCGCGCTTTATAGCGCAATAGCCGGCGGGCGCAAGAGGGGGGACTTTATTACTCCCCCGCGCGCGGTGGAAGAAATAGATTTCAGCGCTTTAACTCTACTTCAAAGTGCGGTTGAAGAATTCCAGAAGACGCCGGTCCCGGTCGAGGCGGTTGTGGCGAGCCCGAAAGCCATGCTTTTCGCAGGGATAGGTCATCAGCTCGAACGGTTTGCCCGCCTTTTGCAGCGCGTCCATCACGCGGATCGCATGTTCGAACACCACATTATCGTCGGCCATGCCATGGAGGAGGAGGAGGTCGCCTTTCAGCCCGTCCAGGTGGGCGAACACCGCGCTCGCCTCATAGGCCGCCATGTCCTTGCGCGGATCGCCCATATACCGCTCGGTATAGCCGGTGTCGTAAAGCTCCCAGGCGGAGACCGGGGCGCCGGAAACGCCGGCGGCGTAAAACTCCGGTGTTTGCGACAGCATCATCAGCGTCATATACCCGCCATAGGACCAGCCGTAGGCGCCGATCCTGTCGGGGTCCACGTCCGGATGGCGCGCCAGGAATGCTGCGCCCACCGCCTGGTCCCGCACCTCGACCCCGCCCATGGCGCGGTACAGCGGATCTTCGAAAGCTTTGCCTCGTCCGGCCCCGCCGCGGTTGTCGAGCTGGAACACGACAAAGCCCTCATCGACAAGAAGCTGAACGAAGGGCTCGTTCCGCCAAGCCTTGCGCACCGTTTGTACGCCGGGGCCGCCATAAACATAGACGATGGCGGGATGTTTTTTGCGGCGTCTAAGGAGGCCTGTCTTTTGGGACGGCCTGATCAGGCGATAGTTCATAGGCGTTCCGTCGTCTGCATCCAGGGTTCCGTATTCAGACGGCTGATGTGACGCCAGATATGGGGCGTAGGGGTGGGTCTCGTCGAGTTTGTTCTCGCCAAGCCAGAGCTTCCGTGCGCCGTCGGCGTCATGGACGCTCACTTGCGGCGGCTGGTTCGGGTTGGAGTAGGTTTGAATAAAGGCTGTGCAGTTTCCGGAGAAGACGGCGCTATGCCAGCCCGCTTGCGCGGTAAGTTGTTCCGGTGCGCCGCCGTTAAGACCGATGCGGTAAATGTGGCGCTCCAGGGCGGATACGCGCCAGCCTGTGAAATAGACCGCGTCGTCTGCCTCCGACACGCAATTGAGGTCCGTTACCGGCCATGCGCCTTCGGTAAGCTGCGCCTTTAACGTTCCGTCTGCGGCGTAGCGGTAAAGATGTGCAAAGCCGTCGCGTTCGGAGCCCCAGAGGAACCCGCCGTCGGAAAGGGGCGTGAACATGTCGTTTATGTTCAGCCATGTGGCGCTGGTCTCGGTAAGGATCACCTTTGAGGCGCCGGTTTTCGGGTTGACGGCGAGGAGGTCGAGGGTTTTCTGGTCACGGCTGAGGCGCTGGACGTAGAGGGTTTTGCTGTTGCGGGACCAGTTCGCGCGGACAAGGTAAATATCGGGATCATCGCCGAGATCCGCCCAGACCGCGCCGCCTCCGGAAAGCCCGGCGATGCCAAGTTTGATGCGCACATTGTCCGTGCCGGCGAAGGGATAACGCTGGCGGATGCTTTTCGCCCCGTCGGCGCCGAAGTCGAGCCGCTCGATGATTTTCACCGGCGCCTCGTCGATTTGAGTATAGGCGAGCCGGGTTTCGTCCGGGGACATCCAATAGCCTGTATAGCGGCTGAACTCTTCCTGAACGACGAACTCGGCGACGCCGTTGCGCACGGTTCCCCCGGCGCCTTTGGTGATCTGACGTTCGCGGCCCGTATTCAGGTTGTAGACAAACACCTCGTCATTGCGAACGTACGCCACATAGCCGCCCTGGGCCGAGACTTTGGCGTCCGTTTCAAAGCCCTCCGTGTCCGTGATCTGCGTCGCTTTTTCCGCTGTCAGGTCATAAGCGAACACATCTCCGCCCAGGGGGAAAAGAATGCGCTTTCCCTCCGCATCCCAATTGTAGGAGACGATGCCACGTCCGTACTGGCGCATGCGCTCCCGGCGGTTCTTCTCTTCCTCCGATAAGGTTTCCGGACCGCCGATGAGGTCGGTGGAGCTGACAAGGCGGCGGCCTTCGCCGGTCTCAAGGTCATACGCCCAAAGATCAAGCTGGCGCGCATCGTCTTTCCGGCCTTGCAGCACCGTCGCCAGGGCGCCGTCGGGGGAGATTTGCGCGCCCGTCACGGCGGCGCCCGACAATGCGGGTTCCGCGTGCAAGCGTTCCACTGTGAGGTCCTCTGCATGCGCGCTTGTCATGGTGAGTGCGGCGCACACAGGCGCGAGCGATAAACCGATGCGTTTCACTGAAAATCCTCCGGCGCGCGCGCCAAGCGAAGAGTTATGGTTCGCCCATACTTGCCGAACGTGCGCCGGGCGTCAAAGGAAGGATCAACCCCATGGCGTCATGCGGTCCATCAGCATCGCCTGTGAAATCTTAAAGCGTCTCTTCTTCAATCGGAATCACGCAGACGCTTTAAGTATTTGCTTTTTCGCATTCCCGGACGGCCAACCGTACACACTTGGCCTGGAAATGCTTTAGAATCTTTGTTTGGCGCGCCGGGCGCAAAAAGAACCGGTTCTCACTTATTCGTCCAGCGCCTTGAAGCGATTTTTTGATCGACCGAGATCGCTCAACCGTTTTACATCCTTGGTGTTGCGCCTCTCCGGGCGGTCAACCGCATGCACATGGTCCGGAAACGCTCTAAAACCGATTAAACAGCGTCACTACAACAGCGCGATCGTCATCGCCAAGGGCGCTGTGTCCGGGGTCCTGTTGGGCGAGGAGGTGCGCCGAGACGCTCACCCTGTCGGACAGCGGCGCTGTGTAGGACAGCTCGACGTCGATTTGACGGCCCGTGGGGGCGAGGCGTCCGTCGCGCGTGATTTCCCGCCAGCCATCGTCCACATACTGAAGATCGGTAAGGCGTAGGGCGCCGTCTTCGATCCGCAAGGGTTGTGAGACGCTTAAGGCGAAAACATCGCCCCGGCGCCACGCATTGGCCCGCTTTACGGCTGCGGCGAAGCCGAATGAGGATAATGTTGAAAAGCTTTTGATGACGGCGTCGTCGGGTGCGACGGCCCTGGTCCGGCCGGTTTCGGCGTTTGCAAAAGCGCTCCATCCAAACGGCAGAGAGGCTTCGACGCCGCCGGATACGAAATACGTGTCCGCACCCGGACCAAGATCGAAGGCGCCTTCGCCGATCGCACCAAGCAGGGCGCCGCGTTCCGACATCATGCCGAGGGCGCCGTTTACGCGCAACGGTCCCGTCTCGCCCGACACATCGAATTTGGCGGCGCGCATGCCGGCTTCGGTTCCAGGCGCGAGCGTGCTTGCTTCATACGTACGGCTCACAAGCGTGAGCGATGCGCTAAGACCTTTGGCGAGCGTGTGATCAACAGACACAGCGCGCCCTGCGCCTTCGCCGAAATCTGCGAAGGAGGCGTTCCGTCCTGCGCCTGTAAGAGCGCCAGCGCGATTTTGCGCCCGTTCTGTGAGCCGCCCGTCGCCGGAGGTGAAGCTTAAATGCGTATTCTTGGTAAGCGCTGTGGCGAAAGTGAACGACATACCGTCTACAGATGATGATATTTCATCAGCATATGAAGACAATGGCAGTCCGTGGGGGATGTCGCGCCAGAAGGACACGTTCGCCGATGCGCCTGGCGCGAGCGAAAAGGATGACGCCCCTGTTTCGATCGTGCGGGCGTAAAGAGCCTCCGACACAAGGGCGTCGGCTGTCGCCGCGTTGCGAATACGGTTTGTAACGTCTGCGGCGAAATGCCGGTCATAGCTGTCGAGCGTGGCGAGCCCCTGAAAGGCGCCGCCGGCCGTGAACGCGTCGCCAAAGGCCGCGCCGGCGAGAATTTGAGCGCCTTCAAGAGGCGTCGTTTGCGGCGCGCCGTCCGCCGCAACGCCGGTGACAGCGCTTTGGGTTCCCTGCGGCGCGACCGCCGCGCCGAGATTGAGGAGACCGCGTCCGTAGATTGCATCCGTTCCCGATGCGCCGAGATCCGTCGCAGTGTCGAGCAGTATAGAGACGATTTCTTCACTGCTGAGATTGGGGAACAGCTCCGCCAGCACCGCCACGGCGCCGGCCACATGGGGGGCGGCGAAGGATGTGCCGGCGGCGATCACGTATCCGCCGCCAAGGCCTGTTGTCGCAACTGAGCTTGGGGCGAGCAGGTAAATCTCCTGTGCGACGCCGGCCCGTGCGGATTCATCGACGATGTCGAGGTCCCGTCCGTTGGAGCCGACGACGATGGTTTTGCCGAATAATGCGGGGGTGAGGCCGGCCAGGGCGAAATCCGTCGGGTTGGCCTCGCCGCTGTTGCCGGCGGAGATGACGATGACAACGCCCGCATCGGCGGCGTTGGCCAGGGCCACGCGCAGCGTTGAAGACGGCGAGGATCCGCCAAGGCTGAGGTTAATAACGTCGGCCCCTTGCGCCACGGCGATATCGACGCCCCGGGCGATATCCGAGTCGAACAGAGAGCAATTCGCGCCGTCGCCGCAGTCCCCCGGCGCGTCCGCCCGCAACGACAGGATCTGCGCGTTAAAGGCGACGCCGTGCATGCCCGCGCCGTTGCGTTCGGCGGCGGCAATGCCGGCCACAGCCGTGCCATGGCTGTTGAGCCCCACGAGGCCTGTGTTTTGCGTTCGGCCGAAGACGACGTCCTGGCTCGCCGGATGCAAATTACCGTCAAGGTCCGGATGTGTCGGATCGACGCCGGAATCGATAATGGCGACGATGGAGCCCTCGCCGCTGAGCCCGGCGTCATAGGCCGGAATTGCGTTGATCTCGCCCAGGCCTTCGCTGAACCGAAATTCCGCAGTATCGAAATTTACGGGCGTCGGCGTGGGTGTCGGGGCCGGAGCCGGCGAGGAAGGGGTTGCGTTCAGTCCGCCTCCGCCCCCTCCGCCGCCGCAAGCGGCGAGGCACAAAACAGAAGCGGCGGTCGCAAATACGCGCAGAACCGTCATATCCACATCACCCTATTTCACCCAAATACGGGGGAAACATAACCGTGTTTCCCCAATATGTCTTTACAGGACGATGGAACGATAGCGCAAAGACGTTAACGCGGCGCCATCACCATGGTCATTTGCCGGCCTTCCATCTTCGGATAGGCCTCAACCTTGGCAAGCTCGTCGAAATCGTCCTGGACGCGTTTTAGAAGGTCCGAGCCTCTGTCCATGTGGGCCATTTCCCGGCCGCGGAAGCGCAAAGTCACTTTCACCTTGTCGCCATCGGCGAAAAAGCGCCGCATGGCGCGGGTTTTAACGTCGTAATCATGCTGGTCGATGTTCGGCCGCATCTTGATCTCTTTGATCTCGACGACTTTTTGCTTTTTCTTGGCCTCGTTTTTCTTTTTTTGCTGCTGGTACTTGTATTTGCCGTAGTCCAGCAACTTACAGACCGGCGTGTCGGCGTTGGGCGAGACCTCGACAAGGTCAAGACCTGCGTCTGCCGCGAGGTCGAGGGCGTCTTCGACGCTCATCGGACCGCGCTTTTGCCCTTCATCGTCGATGACGAGGACTTTTGAGGCGTCGATTTCTTCGTTTACCCGGGGCCCGTCATTGCGGGGTTGCGGGGCGGCTTGTGGTCTGCGTGCTATTGCAAATGCTCCTCTAGCTGTTGATGGAATCGGCCGAAACTCTAAAGGTCGAGCGTATCAGAAAAACGGTAAATGCGCTCTGAAAACCTTCGACTGCATATGGGCCGTTGGCCTTACCGGTCAAGGTGCGGGGAATCAAGGCATAAACGCCCTTTGGGGCGCGTGTTGGCGCACCGCGCGGCCGCTAAAATGGCCTGCGTTGCGTAAAGTCCGCAATATTTGCGCGACGCTGACGTCTTCCAGAGAGGCTGCAGTGACAGCGACGGCGTCCCGGCCTCTTGGACAGGTGAGGTCGAGACGCGCGCCGACGGACAGGGGCATCACGCCGCCGCAGCCGACGCTGGCGAACAGATGTGCGGGCGCGGTGTCGTCGGCGACATAGAATGCGGCGGCGGCGGCGAGGCCTGCGGCCTGCAGCAAGTCTGTTTTGCCCATGAGATTCACGGTGGACGGGGCCTGGCGCACGATTGAGTGACCGATTGCCTGTTTCTCCGTTCCGCCGATCAACACTGGAATGACGCCAAGTTCGGAAATCGTCTGGGCGAGCCCCGCCCATTTATCCGTAGGCCAGCGTTTGTCGCCGTCATTGCCGGGGGCGAGGAGCGCGAACGGGCCGGTCAGCCCGTACCAGGAGGGCTGCATGTTCGCCGAATCCTTGCGGGCGTCGAGGGCCCAGGCCAGCTCCGGCCGGCGCGCCTGGCAGGCGACGCCTGCGGCCTCAAGCTGGGCGGCGAAATCATCGATAATGTTGCCGTGGACCGGCTCGTACCTATACGCACAGCCGGGCGCCGCGCCGGACCATTTCGGCGGAAACGGGCGCATGGCGTTGAAGATTTTTTTCGTCCGCTGAGACCGGTCGAGGTCGTAGACGATGTGGAAGCCTTCCTTTTTCAACCGTGCATTGAACAGCCGCTGGTTTTCGGCGTCCTTCGGACCGGCGTCCGTGGCCACGGTGTCGAAATAGGGCGCGGCCTTGGCGAGGCGGGCGAAGTCCGGCTTCGTCAGGAGGGTGATTTTGTCGGTCGGATGGGCGGCGCGAATCGCCGCGAAAGCCGCGTCGGCGTTCACGAACTCCGACAGGCGATCGAACTTTATGATCAGGATTTTCTTTGCCGATTTACGCCCGAACATAACCCTTACGCGTCTAAAACCCTTTCGTAAGCCCTCAAAGTCGCCTCGCACATCGCTTCGACGGAAAACCGCTCCGCCACATGCCGGCGCGCTTCCAGTCCCATATTATTTCGTCCCGCATCGCTCATCTTCGCAAACGCGGTAAGCCGACTGGCGAGCGCCGCCGCATCGCACGGCGGAATGAGCCAGCCCGTCACGTCGCCCAAAACCGTTTCCCGGGCGCCGCCATGATCCGTGGCGATAACGGGCCGCCCCATGGCCTGGGCTTCCGCCGCCACGCGGCCGAACGCCTCAGGGCGCACAGACGTCGACAGGACGATATCGCAAACAGCATACGCCGCCGGCATGTCATTACAATGACCGACGATGCGCACCATATCCCCAACGTCACGTGCGGCGATAAGGTTTTGAAGCTCCGCCTCATAGCCGTCGCGCCCCTGAGCGTCGCCGGCCAAAATAAACGTAAAAAGGGCCTGTTGGCCAGTGTTCTTCAGCAATTCGGCCGCTTCTATTGCGATCGATTGTCCTTTCCAGGCCGTAAGGCGTCCCGGTAGGAGAACTGTCAGACGCGATTCGCCTCTATCGAGCGCCCAGGCCGCCGCCAGACCGGCGCGTCGGGCGCCTTCGACCTTCGCCCATTTAAAGACGTCCATATCGACGCCGCGGGGAATGGCGACCACTTTGTCCGGCGTAACGTTGTGGGTCGCCAGGATATGGTCCCGGGTGAAGTTGGAGTTGGCGATGACAATGTCGCCCCGGGCCATAACGGAGTTGTAGAACCGCTTCGGCGCGGTCTTGGCCTTGTAAAACCCATGATAGGTCGTAACGAATTTTCGCCCCGCGGCCCGGGCCGCCCACAGCGCCGACCAGGCCGGCGCCCGGGAGCGTGCGTGGACGATGTCGATGTCATGCTCGGCGATAAGTTTGATCAGCCGCCCGCGGTTCGCCCACATTTTCCAAGGGTTCTTCGTGTGCACGTCCATCGGTGCGAAGTACGCGCCTGCGCCCAGCAGCTCATCGACCATGCGCCCGCCGTCCCGGGCTGCAACCACGGCTTTGCCGCCAGCGTCGACGACGGCTTTGGCGATGTCGATCGTCGTGCGCTCCGCCCCGCCGGTCTGAAGCTCCGGGATCACCTGTAAAACCGCGCCTTGGAAGGTCATTTTTAGCAAGGGCGCCTTTCTTAAAAGCTGCATCGGTTCGAATGCGGGTTATACATGGGCGCATCCGTCCTCCAAGACCAAAAAGGCCCCCGCCTATGACCGCGCCCGATGCCCCTTTCTATCTTGAACGCCCCGACGGCGCCCGTCTCGCCTGCCGCAAACGGGCCGGCGCAGGGCCGGGGGTGCTCTGGCTCGGCGGGTATCGCTCCGACATGGCGGGGACGAAGGCGGAGGCTTTGGACGCCTTTTGCGCCGCCCGGGGGCAAGCCTTTGTGCGGTTCGATTATTTCGGCCACGGACAAAGCGATGGCGATTATCGGGACGGGACGATCTCCCGGTGGCTGGACGACGCCGTCGCGGCGCTGGAGGCGTTGACGGAAGGCCCCCAAATTCTCGTCGGCTCATCCATGGGCGGCTGGATCGCGACCCTTCTCGCCCTGGCGGCGCCGGCGCGGGTTGCGGGCCTTGTCTATATCGCCCCGGCGCCGGACTTCACCGAGGAGTTGATGTGGAAACGGTTTAGCCCAGAGATCAAAAAACAGATCGAAACAGAAGGTTATTATGACGAGCCGTCCCAGTACGGACCAGAACCGAACCGCATCACCAAAGCGTTGATCGAAGACGGCCGCAGGCATCTGCTGCTGGGCGGGCCCATCGACATCAAGGCGCCCGTTCGGATCCTGCAAGGCATGGCCGACCCGGATGTGCCGTGGCGCCATGCGATGCGGTTGGCGGAGGCGTTGGTCTTGGACGATGTCGAGATTGTTTTGACGAAGGCGGGGGACCACAGGCTATCGACGCCTGAGGATTTGGCGCGGTTGAAATCCGTGCTGGCGGCGTTATCAGACATTAAGGCGGCGTGACAGCGTCGGTTTTAATCCTTAAGCGCATAAATTTTTTCCGCAACTTGTATCGCGCTCTTTCTTCCCCCGCCAAGCGGGGGAAGTGGCCGCGCAGCGGTCGAAGGGGGCATATTACGGTAATATGGCGAATTCCAGAGTATGCGGCGTCTTTCAAGGCCCCCTCCGTCGGCTACGCCGCCACCTCCCCCGTGAAACGGGGGAGGAAACCGCCCCATGCAGAATTAAGGAGACGATCCGCTTACGGAGCAGACGGTCTCTAATCCTCTTCGCCGAACTTGTCCGCCACCAGTTTCGTAAGCGCCTCCAGCGCTTCCTCCGCCTGCGGACCTTCTGTTTCAACGATGATGCAACAGCCGGGCGCGGCGGCGAGCATCATCAGACCCATGATGGAAGCGCCGTCGACCGAGACGTCGTCGCGTGTGACGGTGACCTTTGCGTCATGGGCCGCGACGCAGGCGACGAACTTCGCCGAGGCGCGGGCGTGGAGGCCGAGTTTGTTGACGATTTCAAGCTCTCGCTTGAGCGATGGCGCAACGCTCATGGCGTTTCAACTCCATACTGTTAGACGCCGCCTTTGGACGCCTTTTGTCGTTACGCCTCGACCTGGCCTGACAGGACCCAGGAGGCGACGTTAATGTATTTACGGCCGGCGTCCTGGGCGCTGGCGACGGCGTCTTTCAAGGACATCTCCCGCCGGACCGAGGCGATGCGGATCAGCATCGGCAGGTTGACGCCCGCCACCACCTCCGCATTGGTTTTCTCCATCACCGAAATGGCGAGATTAGAGGGCGTGCCGCCGAACATGTCGGTAAAGATGATCGCCCCGTCCCCGCTATCGACGTCGGCGACGGCCGCGGCGATGTCTTCGCGGCGCTTTTCCATATCGTCGTCGGGACCGATGCAGATCGCCATCACCCCCGATTGCGGGCCGACCACATGCTCCATGGCGGCGATGAACTCATTGGCGAGGAGGCCGTGGGTGACGATGACGATGCCGATCATGGGGCGTGAGGAATCCGGTAGGCGGTATGTGTCTGAAAGATTCCTATTCCTGCCCACTCTCGGGCAATTGTCCACAGAAAACCGCACGGGCGAGGGCGCGGATTTTCGCCGGCGCGGAGGCTTCGAAGGGGCGGAGCGGGTAGAGGGGAAGCGTCGCGCCGTCGGCGCGCCACCATTCCGGACGCGGCATGCGCTCCTGTGTCGCGGTAAGATCGAAGACGAGGCGCAGGGCCGTCGGCGGCGCCGGCGGCGTTTTGAGAACGCCGACGCCCCGCGCCTCGATCAGGCCGGCGATATTCGGCGCGGCCGCCGCGATGAGGCCGCCGTCCTGCATGCGCACCTCCACATAATCGTCCGAGATGAGGCGCGTGCGTCCGTACGGGCAGTCTTCGATGAGGCGCAAGGCGAGGTCCGATTTTCCCGCCCCGGACGGTCCTGTGAGCAAAACGCCGATGAGAGGCGCATGTGCGTCGAAGGCGGCGGCGACCGCCGCGCCCCTGTGCAACATGGTGTCGGAACGCCCGGTCACGTCGTCCAGGCCGCCCGGGGCAGATCCACGACAAAGCGCGCGCCTTTTCGCTCCGACTGCGCGTCATGGGGATCGACGAGGCGGTTTTCGGCCCATATGCGGCCGCGATGAGCCTCCACGATTTGCCGGGCGATGGCCAGGCCAAGACCTGAATTTTTACCAAACTCCGCGCCTGCCGGGCGTTCGGTGTAAAACCGCTGAAAGATCGATTCAAGATTATCGGGCGGGACGCCTGGCCCGTCGTCTTCAACAATAATTTGCAATCGGTCTTGTTTGTCGGCGGCGGCGGCGCGCAATGTCACGCGCACCTCCCCGCCGGGCGGGCTGAACGATTTGGCGTTATCGATCAGGTTGCGGGCGACCTGGCCGAGGGTCGAGGGGAAGCCGAGGATGTAGGCCGGGCTCTGGGCTTCCAGCATGAGCCGCACAGAGGCTCCCCCCTCGTTGCTGGTCGTTTCGTACATGGCGACGATGTCTTTCAACAAGGCGCTGAGGTCCGCCGCTTCGCGTTTTTGCCGCGATAGTTCCGCGTCAAGGCGCGAGGCGTTGGAAATATCCGTGATCAGCCGGTCCATGCGCCCGACGTCTTTTTGGATGACGTCGAGCAGGCGCGTGCGGGCCGCGTTGTCCTTGGCCATCGGCAGGGTTTCAACGGCGCTGCGGATCGAAGTGAGGGGGTTCTTGATCTCATGGGCGACGTCGGCGGCGAAGCTTTCGATGGCGTCGAGGCGGTCGTACAGGGCCTCCGTCATGTCCTGAAGGGCGCCGGACAGCTCGCCGATCTCATCCTTGCGCTTTGTAAAATCGGGAATTTTGCGGCGATTGGCCCCGCCGAGGCCAAGTCGCACCTGGTCCGCCGCGGTGGCGAGGCGGCGAATGGGCTGGGCGATCAAGGCAGTGAGGACGAAGGACAGGCCCAGGGACACGCCGAGGGCGAGGGCGAAGAACGGCAGGATGGCGAGACGGGCCTGGGCCACAAGCTCATCAATCTCTCCGGCCTCCATAATGAGGACCCCGTGTACGGTCTGGACAAGCTGTATGGGAATCGCAACGGACACGATCAGCCGTCCGTCCTCGTCGAAGCGCACCGCCTCGGCCGCGGCGCCCAAAAGCGCCGTGTCCACCTCTTCGCGCACCGTGCGCCGCTTGGCTTCTTCGATAAAAGCGTAGGGCGGCAGGGCGTCGAAGCGCAAACGTTCGGACAGGCTTGTGCGGGCGGTCTCCTCGGGCGTTCCGATCGGCGGCAGGGACTGGACGATGATTTCATCGTTGAGAAGCCGCGAGTCCGTGATAAGCGCGCCTGTCGCATCGTAAAGCCGCACCCGTCCGTTGATTTCATCGAGCAGCCGGCGCAAAACCTCCCGGGCGAATTCAGGCTGCAGCGCCGGGTCCGCGGCGTCCGGCGGCACGGCGGTTTTTGCGAGGACGTCGGCGAGGATGCGGCCTTGCCCCGACAGGGATTCCTTTTTCGCGGCGATCAGGCCGTCCCGGTACTGGCTGAGAAGCAACGCGCCCAGCGCCAGGATGACGAGGCCCACCGTATTGGCAGCCACGATCAAAAGCGTCAGGCGGGAGACGACGAACCGCGGCCGGCGCGGTGCGATCGGCTTGGCGCCGGGCGTTTCGGGAACGTATGCGGTATCAGCCATCTTCAGGGCCTAAGGCGCAAACAGCGTCAAACGTCTTTATACTTATAACCGACGCCGTAGAGCGTTTCGATGGAATCGAACTCCGTATCGATGGTTTTGAATTTCTTGCGTAAACGCTTGATATGGCTGTCGATGGTCCGATCATCCACATAAACCTGGTCGTCATATGCCGCATCCATCAGCTGGTCCCTGCTTTTCACGAACCCCGGCCGTTGGGCGAGGCTTTGGAGCAGCAAAAATTCCGTCACCGTGAGGGTCACATGCTGGCCTTTCCAGGCGCAGGCGTGACGCAGGGGGTCCAAGGTGAGATCGCCGCGGCGGATGATCTGCTTTTCTTCGTCGGGACTTGCGGGCGCGCCGCGCGCTTCGGCTCGACGCAGGACCGCTTTCACCCGTTCTAGGAGCAGGCGTTGGGAGAAGGGCTTGCGCACATAATCGTCGGCGCCGAGGTGGAGACCGAGCACTTCGTCAATCTCCTCGTCCTTGGAGGTGAGGAAAATCAGAGGCAGGTCGGAGTTTTGGCG
>JBCDBL010000029.1:0-35140 GCA_039183635.1 Pseudomonadota bacterium | reverse complement strand
CCGGCCCTCTCCCCGAGGGGGAGAGGGAGGAGAAGCCACAGCCAATTTCGATACATCAATATCGCCTGCGCTTTCGCCGTCTTCCAACAACACCGCGATGGGCGCGTTCACTTTCACATTCTCAGCGCCCTCGTCGACGACAATTTTGCCGATGACGCCTTCGTCCACGGCTTCCACCTCCATGGTGGCCTTGTCCGTTTCAATCTCCGCGATGACGTCCCCCGCGGAGACGCTGTCGCCTTCTTTCACAAGCCACTTGGCAAGGTTGCCCTCTTCCATCGTGGGCGACAAAGCGGGCATGAGAATGGGGGTGGGCATAGGGCGTCCTTTATCGGAAAAACACCAGCTTTAGCGCTGGTAAAACGTCTTTGTCGCGATCTTCCATTCGCCGTCGATTTTTAAAAACGAAAACGCGTCATAGTAATCGTCTTTGTAGCGAAAAATAGCTGTGGCGATTTGATTATCAACGATGGCGATTTCCAGAATCTCACCATCGCGACCTGTTCCCTCTGGATTGGCGTTGCTGACCCAACCACTGATTACTTCATTCATATCCTTATAGGATTGAAGCGTGTGCCCGCCATCCGGCTTGGTCCTGCGCAACCCGACCATAACCGCGGCGTCAACCGCGAATGCGGCGCGCAAAAGCGGCTCGTCGGCAGAGCCGACACCGTCAAAATAGTTTTCAAAAATCAGCGTTTCGATTGCCTTGCGATCGTCCATTTTATGCTCCTCAGCCAATGCGGTGCTGAACCCCATCGCCAGAACCGCAGAACAGAGAAAATATCGCATGCCCAAACCGCCCCTAAGCTCGATACAGAACAGACTTCGCCGCGCTCACAACTTTATCCGCATTCGGCAAACTGAGCGCTTCCAAATTCGCCGCGTAAGGCAGCGGCACGTCTTCCTGGCAAACGCGCGCCGGCGGGGCGTCGAGATAGTCGAAGGCGTGTTGCGCAGCGAGCCAGCCGATCTCCGCGCCGACGCCGAAATGGGCCCAGCTTTCCTCCACCGTCACCAGACGATTGGTTTTCTTCACCGACGCCACAACCGTGCCGACATCAAGGGGGCGGATTGTGCGCAGATCGATGACCTCCGCCGAGACGCCCTCCTCCGCCAGCATGTCGGCGGCGCTGAGCGCAAACGCGACGGAGCGGGAGGCGCCGACGATGGTGACGTCCGTCCCTTCCCGCGCCACCCGGGCCTTGCCGATGGGCAGGATGAAATCCTCCATGTCCGGCACCGGGCCGGTTTCGCCGTAGAGCAGCTCATGCTCCAAAAACACAACCGGGTTCGGGTTGCGAATGGCGGCTTTTAACAGCCCCTTGGCGTCGGCGGCGGAATAGGGGCTGATCACGATGAGGCCCGGCACATGTCCGTACCAGGAGGAGTAGTCCTGGCTGTGCTGCGCCGCCACGCGGGACGCCGCGGCGTTCGGCCCGCGGAACACCATGGGGCACCCCATCTGGCCGCCGGACATATAGAGGGTTTTTGCAGCGGAGTTGATGATCTGGTCAATCGCCTGCATGGCGAAGTTCCAGGTCATGAACTCCACAATGGGCTTCAGGCCGCCAAAGGCCGCCCCCACGCCAAGCCCGGCAAAACCATGCTCCGTAATGGGCGTGTCGATGACCCGGCGGTCGCCGAATTCCTGCAGCAAATCCCGGGAGACTTTATAGGCGCCCTGATACTCCGCAACCTCTTCGCCCATGAGGAACACAGCGTCGTCCCGGCGCATCTCTTCAGCCATGGCGTCGCGCAAGGCGTCCCGCACATGGGTGTCGACCATGGCCGTGCCGGCGGGAATTTCCGGATCGGCGGGGGCTCTTACCTCTCCCCCTCGGGGAGAGGTCGAAGGCGCGCCAGCGACTTCGGGTGAGGGGGAAGAGGCGCCAGTGGAGACCTCCTGGGGCGCCCCTTCCCCCTCACCCCTGCCCTCTCCCCGATGGGGAGAGGGAGAAGAGGCCGCAAGGGCGGACACATCGATATCGTCGGCGCTCTCCCCCTCTTCCACAATCACGGCGATGGGGTCGTTCACCTTCACATTTTCCGTTCCCTCGGGAACTAAAATTTTGCCGATGACGCCTTCGTCCACGGCTTCCACCTCCATGGTGGCCTTGTCCGTTTCAATTTCAGCAATGACGTCCCCGGCGGAAACTGTGTCGCCTTCCTTCACGGTCCATTTGGCGAGGGTGCCTTCCTCCATGGTCGGCGACAAAGCGGGCATTAAGATGGGTGTGGGCATGTCTATTTATCTTTCAAGACTATTTAATTCTGACGATAAGCGCGCCAATCACGCAGCTCCATACCGATTAAATCAGCAAGCTTACGAGCATCAGCTTCATTTCTGATAAAAAACAAATCAGCTTGACCGTCATTAAACGACCAGAGCCTTTTATTTGGAGAGTATGTTTCGACGATTTCGTCAAAGCGGGTAAAAAACGTTGGGTCCACCCAATCGTAATCCACCTTAAAATCCCAACGTCGCGTTTGATCATTTACAGAGAACTCTAACCAAGCTTCATCTTTTCCTTCTACATCTGCAAAAGATACGAAGCTTCGAAGCGGTTTAATTGAAAAATCATTTTTCACTAACGCCGCCATATCCCTCATAAGAAGAACATACGACTCATTGTCTTCGATCATTTCAAAGTCGATAAAAGAGACGTCATTTGAATACAGTTCAATATTGTAACCTAAGTCAGTTTCAGTTGACCGAGCACCACCCATTGCCCATAGAAGGTCAACTAAAATCTCTTGTTCTTCTGATAGTTCAGGCGCTGTATCTTCTTCCGGCCCAATCTGTTCCGCATCCAACAATAAAACAGTCACACCTACCTCCAACATACTGTTTAAATTGTCGGCTTCAGCTCCAATAACCTCATCAAGTGAGAAACCATCATTCAGGCGGTAACCAATTTCTGAAAGACTAGCATATGCACTTTCATATTTTGGCAATTTTGCACTATTTTGACGCCTCATCTCATCAACATCAGCTGATGACATTCGCATCGCCCCTGGGAAAACTTGTGCAAGAATGTCTTCATCTCCCTGCTGACAACTTAACAAGCTGACAGCCGCCATCATTAGCAACACACACCATTTCACCAGCCACACCATCGATCAGACCAAAACATCCGTATAAAGTTCTTCCGGCTCAGGCTCAGGGCTGTTTTGCGAGAAGTCCGCCGCATCGGCGACCACCTCTTTGATCTCCTTCTCAATCGCCTTTAAGTCATCTTCCGCCGCAAAGCCGCCCTCCAGGATCACGGCTTTACAGTTGGAAATCGGGTCATTGTGGTCGCGCATGTCCTGGACCTCTTCCCGGGTGCGGTATTTCGCCGGGTCGGACATGGAGTGGCCCCGGTAGCGGTAGGTTTTCATCTCAAGCAAGAACGGCCCTTGCCCGCCCCGGGCGTGGGCGGCGGCGGCCGCGCCGGCTTGCTTGACGGACAGCACGTTCATGCCGTCCACCTCTTCGCCCGGTATGTTGAAGGAGGCGCCGCGGCGGTAGAGATGCGTTTCGGAGGAGGCGCGCTTCACCGCCGTGCCCATGGCGTACTGATTGTTTTCAATGATGTAGACCACAGGCAAGTCCCATAGCTCCGCCATGTTGAAGCTTTCATAGACCTGGCCCTGGTTCGCCGCGCCGTCGCCGAAATACGTCAGGCAGATGTTGCCGTTCTCTTTATACTTATTGGAAAAGGCGAGCCCGGTGCCGAGCGGCACTTGCGCGCCGACAATGCCGTGGCCGCCGAAGAACTGTTTTTCCCGGGAGAACATGTGCATCGACCCGCCCTTACCGCGGGACAGGCCGTCTATGCGGCCGGTCAGCTCCGCCATGACGCCGCGCGGGTCCATGCCGCAGGCGAGCATGTGGCCATGGTCGCGATAGCCAGTGATGACCTGGTCGCCCTCTTCCAACGCGGCCTGCATGCCGACGACGACCGCCTCCTGCCCAATATACAGGTGACAGAAGCCGCCGATGAGGCCCATGCCGTAGAGCTGACCGGCTTTTTCCTCAAACCGGCGGATCAGCAGCATGTCCTTATAATATTTAAGGATTTCTTCTTTTGTGGCGGCGGGTGGCGCCGGGGGGGCTTTCGGCGCGACGGCGGCGTCGGACATGGACGGGCTTCCTCCAGGGCTGGCGATTGTGCGACTGTCAATAGATTTGCGCAGTTGCTTTCGATACTGTTCTAGGAACCCGAAGCCTCCCGCACAAGCGTTAAGAAAGCCCAATAACGCGCGTTTTACCATGCGAATGCCCGCATGAGACGTATCACTCGCCTGCGTTTGCAAAATCGTCTATGGGGATAATTTGGTCTCCCGGCGCAGCGTAGCCCAAAAGCGCCCTTGCTCGTTCGTCAAGCAGATCGGGATCGAGGCTGTTTGACGACAAGAGATCAGCACGATGCGCAAGACGCGCCCGTTCGACGTTCAGCGCTGCAAGCCTAATCTCCAAGGCGACAAGCTCCGCGTCCTTAGCCGCCAGGCGCGTAAGACCGTATTGCCCATTCACGGCGTAATGAAAAAAGTAAAACCCGCCGCAAAAACACAACACGGGGAAAATCGCGGCGACAAAATGGCGGCGCAGATCGAGCATCAAAAAACCAGGATTAAAAACGCGAATCAGTTTTGAGAAGAATCGATCTTGGTTAACAGATGGTTAAGTTAGACCGTTTCATTCTCCCCCGCTTGCGGGCGAGGTGTCGGCGAGAGCCGGCGGAGGGGGCGTGGAGGTCACCGCAAGATCAAAAGCATCTCGCTCACTACACAGATCGCAAGCCCCCTCCGACCCGCGCATGCTGCACAGCCCGCCTCTCCCTTAAACGGAGGAGGACAAGGCCGAGGGGTAAGAACGGATCATAAAAAACGGCCCCGCAAAAGGGGGCCGTTTTCTTATTCATTTTTGCTGCGCTTGCTTTAGGTGCGCTTGCGACGACGTCTGCTGACAACCACCAGACCGGCAAGGCCGAGACCGATGAGGCTGAGCGGCGCGGCTTCTGAGACTGTCGTCGGCGGATCGGTCGGATCGCAAGCCGGCTGGCCCGGACCGTCGCAGGTGCCGAACGTGATGCTGCCGAATGTTGCGGCCACGGACGTTGTATCAAAGGCGTTCGCTGTATCGATGTGATAGGCGACAGGCGTCAGGAAAAGGTTGGCGCCCGTACCGCTTTGATCGCCTGACGGCGCGATACTGGTTGAAGAGTTGTCATTAATGCACCGCTCGCCTGGCAATGTGCGGCACGGATCAAGCGATGGCAGATATAATGGCGAATTACTGTCAACGACCGATTGAAACGGAGATTCAAAGTAGAAATCCCTAAACCGTGCAATCCCGATCATGTCGTTAATGTTATTAATGCCATCGACAAACACGCCGAAATCCTGTCCCCGCGCAGCATGGTCCGTGCCCAACACCAAGCCGCCGCCGCGCAGATCTAGTTGCGTGGCGTAATTTTGGATCCAGCCTTGCTCGGACGACATGCCGTTGCCGTTCGTCCAATTGGGACCTGATGAAATAATCCGACCGTCCACAATCAGATTCTGGTCCGCACGATTGTTAAACCAGTTCGCGATGCCCTGATAGTTGGCCGCTTGATTGGCGTTGTTGTTCGAAAAGACCGAAAGGTCATAGACCCAGATCTGATCGTAATTGTTGAAATCATCAACGAATGTAAGGTCCAGACGGCGCTGGGTGACATTGACGCCCGGCAAGGCATTGACGAACCCCGCCAATTGATTGCCGTCGCCAACATACGAACCGCCGCCCACTTGCGCGAAAAGAATTTCCGTCGCAGACGCCGGATTAGCCGCGATCGCGCCAAGCGCGGTCATAGCCGCCCCGGCGAGTTGTTTCAGTTTCATGATCCCTATCCCCTAACTCTCACGAATCACATCACGAAAACGTGACTATGGCAGTCTACGCAATGTCGCCGGCAAGACAATGTTCCTTCTCGCAGCACCGCTCAAAAACACAAGAAAAGAAGTTGAGCAGAAACCGTGTGCGCCGATGAATTGGTGTAAATTCTCTATTGAGGCGTATTACGAGCGGTTGACACCCCAATCCAGCGTAGTCTTGTTAAAGCGTTTCCAGCTCAAACGGACGCCGGCTGATGCGATGACGCTTTAGGCCTGCCTAGTTAAGATCTTTCAGCAACATATCTTTGGCCGCATTTACTTTTGCAGCGAGATAATCCGTTCCCTCTGCATCTGGATGAACGGAGCGGATAAGGCGTTTGTGCGCCGCACGAATATCATCCGCACTTGCGCCAGGCGCAACGCCAAGCACCTCTCGCGCCTCGTCCAGGGTCATGTTTTTGTCCCGGACCCCGCCGCCGCCCGGTCCGCGATTGGCCCTGGCCACATAGGCGCCAATCAGCTTCGCCGCCTCCGGATCGGACAATTCGCACTCTCCCCAAAAATCAGCAAGATCGTCTTTGGACAAATCCGACAGGCGCTTGCCGGAAAACTTGCCGCGCTGGACATAGCCATCGATAGGTTGGCCTTCCTTATCCAAGGTAACGTGCACGGATCGTGTGGTAACCCCGCCCTGGCCGCGCCAGGCGGGTTCGCGCGCTGTCGGCAGGCCGAAAATGGCGCGTAACCGATCGCCGCCAAGCATGACTGCGCCGAACAAAATCATCGGCGCCGCCGTAGCGATCCCGCCGCGCATCAAAAGCGCCAGGCCAGACAGGATCAACGCGCCGCCAAACACCGCGGACAGCGTTCGCGCCGCCGGATCCTGTCGTCGCGGCCCGCCAAACACCAGCATCCCCAGAGCCGCAAGAACGCCTATCGCTAACCAGGACATGGGTTCAAAATCTCCCTTACAAGGCGGACGCACAGGCGCGAGTGTTCGCCGAACAAAGCATACCCATAAATTCAGTCGGCAAACCAGATGTTAAACTGATCCTCGGCTCTATCCTCCTCCCGCTCGCCGGGGAGGTGTCGAGCAAGAGCGAGACGGAGGGGGCTTGAGGGCGCCGCAAGCGCGTGGCCGGCTTATCCCCCCTTCGACCGCTACGCGGCCACTTCCCCCGCACGCGGGGGAAGAAAGGAGCGAGTCCCAAACAATCAAACCAAGGCCTTCAAGCCGCCTTGCCCTGTACGGTCTCGCCTGGCAGCTCCAACGCTTTGATCAAACGGCGCACCTCATGTTTCGCCGTCACGTGGCTCATGGTCAGCTTCACCGGCGACCCGCGCCCGCCAAGATCCAGCAATGTGAGGCCCAGGGGAAACAGCTCGCGATAGATCACCCGTTCGCCGAAACCGTGCGCAAACCTAAATCCGATGCGCTTGGCAAGCTCTTCCAGCTTTTTGCCGACCTTTACTTTGTTGCGAGCGTTGGTGGCGCTGAGGCGGTTGCGCATGACGACCCAATCGATGCCCTGGCGCGATCCCGTCAGGGCCCGGCGCTTGCGCGCCTCCCACACCATTTCAGCATAAACGCTGGGCCCGATCACTTTATCCGTCTCAGGATCGATGCGCGCGAGCAGGTCAAAATCGACAAAACTGTCGTTCATGGGCGTTAAAATCGTATCCGCATGGGCATGGCCGCGGCGGGACAGATGCGTGTCGCTGCCGGGGCAATCGAGGACGATGAAATCACAATCTTTAAGAGATATGAGGGCCGCCTGCAGCCGATCCGTCTCTTCGGCCTCCGCCTGCTTTTTGCTGTCCAATGCGGAAGCGGCGACGGTTCTGAGCGCCGGCATGGGCAACCCCACGCCCTTTTCCTCCATGTAGGCGGTGCGGTTTTCCAAATAACGCGTGAGGCTTTTCTGGCGCAAATCAAGGTCGATCACCCCGACGCTGCGCTCGGCGCGACAAAGCGCGATAACGACATGCATCGCGGTGGTCGACTTGCCGGAGCCGCCCTTTTCATTACCGACAACGATGACGTGAGACATGGGGTCCGCCCGAAAAATTCGCTCAAACACGGGGATTTCGCCCCAAATGCGCCTGGGGTTTTAAGCGCGCCGTAACTGTTCACGCGCGATGCTGATGTGATTCGCATTGCGCGCCATTTAGAAACCTGACCGCCAAGGACAGCTGTTATGGACCGAGGTCACTGCAGAACTCTCAAAGCCTCGATCGCTGCAGCATTTTTTGCATGCGGCGCGACGGGCGAGAGCGCAGCGGATATGCTGGTCAGCCCTCTGCGGGCCGTCTTGAGCGAACAGACGACCAGGATGTCCGTGACGGTGATGAACCAGTCCGACCGCCTGCTCGACGTTCGCGCTCAATGGCTGGAGCTGTCGGCGACGGAGCAAGGCGGCTACGCCCCGGCATCACCGCAAATTCAGGGGGGATTGAGCGCCAGTCCCTATCTTCTTGTTTCCCCGGACAATGTCCGCATCGCGCCAGGGCGTCAGGCCGCTTTCATCCTGCACCTTGCGCCGGAGGCGACGCCGCCTGCAGGAGAGCGGCGCTCGCATCTGTTGATCGAAGGCGCGGCGGCGGCGACCCGGGCGAGAAAAGCCAGCCTTGCCGACATCCCCCTCGATATGAAGCTCGGCGTGTCTATTCCTGTTCTGCTGCGGCGTGGAAACGGCGATGCGACGGCGCGTATCGCCCATGCGGAATTTTCACGCAAACCCGACGGCGGCCTCACGCTCATAACGGATATTGACCGGGACGGGGCTTTTTCGGCCTACGGCAGGCTGGTGGCGCGATGGCGCCAGACTGGAGCCGACGAGGCCGAGATCATCGGCGTCCTCGACAATATCGCCCTTTACACCGACATCCCACGCCGGCGCGCAGGCATTCCGCTGATACGGTCCGATGTCGATGGCGGACGTCTGGAGCTGGCGTACGAAGGCGCCGGGGAATATGCAGGCCGGAATTTCGACGCGGAAGCCTACGACATAGAGCCGCGCGAGGCGCCGTAAGCGACGCTTTTTCGCCGCATTCGCGCCCCTGACTTTCCTCGATTTGGGCTGAATGCCGCCCCTCTTCGGCGGCTAAACCATAACCATCGCAGATGAAGCGCGACGCCAGCGCTTTTAAGATGGGGAGATGAAACCATGGTCCGCACATCGTTACGCAGCTTTCGCGCCGTCCTCGCCGCCACAGCCTTTCTTGCCGGAAGCGCCGGCGCCGTAGCCCTGATCGCCGCCGTCCCTGCGCAATCCGCAGCCGCGCCCGCGGGCCTTGAGACCGCCGCGTTTGACGTTTATTTCGAGGCCGGGGCCCATTTCGCAAACGCCCGCTCCGCCCCCCTCCTTGACGCCATCGCCGATGAGATTGTGACCGAAGCGCCGGACGCGGTGATCGTCATCGGCCACGCCGACGACGCCGACGCTCAACCGCGAACGATCCGCCTCCCGGAAGCACGCGCCGCAGGCGTCGCCGAAGCCCTCGCCGCCCGCGGCGTTGACCGCGCCATTATAACAACGGCCGCCGCGCCGGAGACGATGTCGCCAAGCTCAGCCATTGAAAACCGCCGTGTGCAAATCGTTTTCGAACGACAAACGCCGGCGATGCTATAGGCCAGACGTTCTAGCGCGTGTCACGCAAAAGTGGATACCGGTTTTGCGTAAAAGACACGCGTAAACAAAGACCTAGAGCACGTCATATGAATCCAATTAAATGAGACGTGCTCTAGCTCGCGCTGCAAACGATGTCTTAAACGCGTTCCCCCTTCCCCTTTTGGGAAGGGGCGACATGGACCGAAGCGCTAAACAGCCTTAAGTCATATCCCGCTCAGGCAAAACGGAGCCCTAAGGCGCAGAAGCGTAAGGCCGAGACAGCGCGGATGCAGTCCAGAGCGGATGCTATGTCTCCACTGAGTTTACAGCGGTGCGCACTGTTTGCTTGCGGTCTTCGCGGCGCTGGTCGTAATCATCGGCAAAGCCATGGTTGACGTCGCGGTGCTCCGCCTCGTCAGCACGCACGGCGATGATCACGTCACGCAGAGTTGCATCAGGCTCCATACCCCAATATTCGACGGCGATTTCAGGGGCCGGAACGTTTTCATGGCGCCCGGCGTCAACCTCCGCCAGATACTGGGTGTAGCTGATGACCGCCTCCTCTTCGAAATACCCAACCACGCGATGCGCCGTACGCGGCGCAAAGAGGTACAAAAAGAAGTATGCATTGTAGAACAAAAACTGCGTGATCATGACAATCGTACGCTCAAACCATGTCGGCTGAGCGATATGTATGAAGGTCATAAGATGCATGCGTTCATTTTCCGCCTCATCCAGAAGCGTGCGAATCCAACCGCGATCATCACGAATATGGCGCAAGGCGCTTAGATGCTGCAGCAATCCGCCCACCATGCCGGGCACGGCGGCGACGGTCTCAAGAACAACGGCGCGGTGGCCGTAGCGTTTGGCGAAAAATGTATCGGCGAAAAAACGCAACGCTTTTACAAACCCAAAAGCGACCTTATCGCTGATGTTTCTGGGCGCATAGTGCAGGTCAAGGGGCCTGTCGCCGGAGCCAAGGTGAGCGGTCATACGTCCCTCCTTCCAGTAAGCATCCTGGCGTATATATATTCACTCTCCGGCAGGAGCGGGACGCGCCCTAGCGTCGCAGTTCACAGAACATCAAGATGAATTAAGCCTGTTTCTCCCATCGCCCTTCTGCGGACTGGCGCCAATAAGCGGCCTGATAGTGTTTCGACTTTACTTCTTTCCAGAAAACGCGCGCCGCCTTTACAGCCTCATCGTCGGCGCCGTCGAAAATTGTAATGCAGCGCTCAAACCCGGAGACGTCGTCCGCTGTTGCGCCGTCGACCAGGAACAAAAACGTCGCTGCGTTCGGCGCCTCGTCTCCTACGCCCAGCACCACGGGCTGGCGCCCCGCCTCCGGTTCGCCGGCCCGGCCATGGGGCAAAAAAGCATCGTCCCGATACGTCCATAGATGCGCGTCAAGGGCGTCTAAACGTTCGCCCGAGCCCGCCTTGACGAGCGCCCTCGCCCCCCGCGCCAAGGTCTTTTCCAACAAATCCGGCAACACGCCCTCAAGCCGCGCCCGCTCAAGATGGTAGAACCAAACCTCTGTCATTTAAGTTTTAACGCCTGTGGACAGACCGTCGATGCTTACGACGTTATTGGCTTCGATATACTCCTTAACACCGTCCTCGCCCTTATTCTCCGCCCAAAGGGTCAGAACATCGCGTTCCTCCACGAGGTCCATCCGGGGCACGGCGTAGCCGCAACTCGTTTGAACGCTTTCCACGTCCATAAAAATAATCTGCCGCGCCCCCGGCATATCAGGAAAGCTTGAGCCGTGTTCGGCGTATTCGGGACCGCCTCTGGGAGCAATGCGTCCTTGGCCGTACAACCGCAAGATCAAAGGTTTCGGGCCGAAAGAGTTGAACATGAACGTCATGCGGCCGTCATGGGTGATATGCGCGGCGGTTTCCGCCCCGGAGCCGGTGAGATCAAGATAGCCGGCAAGGTTCGGCCCAAGAACCCGGAACGTGTCCATGCCCTTGGGCGATAGATTTATGCGCCCTTCCTGAGCCGCTGTGGCGACGAAAAACATAGGTTGGGCGGCGATGAATTTCGCATGGGTCTTTTCAATTTTATCGAAAAACTGGGCCATATCGCCGCCTTTATATTCAGCACTACTCGTAATTGGCGCGAACGAATTCATCGAGCAGGCGCACGCCGTACCCTGATCCGCCTTTGCCGGCGAGGGCTTTGTCTTTGTAATTCCAGGCCATGCCGGCGATATCGAGATGCACCCAGGGCGTCCCCTCTTCGACAAACCGCTCCAAAAACGCCGCCGCAGAGGCCGAACCGCCGTTTCGCCCGCCGACATTTTTCATATCCGCGATATCGCTTTTGATCATATCGTCAAAAGCAGGACCGACCGGCATGCGCCAAACCTCGTCCCCCGTCGCTGCACCGGCCGCCGCCAACTGCTCCGCCAACGTATCGTCGTTTGAAAACAGGCCCGCATATTCATGGGCAAGCGCAACAAGGATTGCGCCTGTGAGCGTCGCAAGATCGATCACGAAACGCGGCTTGTACTTTTGCTGCGCGTACCACATCGCGTCCGCAAGGACGAGGCGCCCCTCCGCATCGGTGTTGATGACCTCAATCGTCTGTCCGGACATGGACGTCACCACGTCGCCGGGACGTTGAGCGGCGCCGTCGGGCATATTCTCCACCAGACCAAGAACGCCGATAACATTCGCCTTCGCCTTACGGCCGGCGAGCGCCGCCATGAGCCCCGTCACTGCGCCGGCCCCGCCCATGTCCCATTTCATGTCCTCCATACCGCCGGGCGGTTTGATGGAGATGCCGCCGGTGTCAAATGTCACGCCTTTGCCGACGAAGCACAAAGGCTTGTCCTTCGCCTTGCCGCCTTTCCAATGCATGACCACAAGTTTCGATTCCCGCACGGAGCCCTGGCCGACGCCAAGCAGCGAGCCCATGCCGAGCTTTTTCATTTGCGCCTCACCGAGCACCGTCACCTCCAGCCCCAAACTTTCAAGGGCCTTACAGCGCTCCGCGAATTCCGCGGGATACAGAACATTAGCAGGCTCCGACACAAGGTCGCGGGTGACAATGACGCCGTCGGAAATTTTTTCGTAGGTCTCGTAGAGTTTTTTGGCGCCGGATGCAGGGGTGTGGATGACGATTTTTTGAACGCCGCTGTTTCTAGCGTCGGTCTTTTTCTTGAAAAAGTACTTGTCGAACTTATACGTCCGCAATCGCGCGCCGTTTGCAATGCGCGCCGCAGCTTCCGCCTCGGACAATTCTCCGTTTGGGCTGAACCCATCCAACGCAATTGCGACGGATTTCTCTTTGCCCTTCAAAAACGGCCTGATCGCCGCAGCGCCAAGTTTTTCCGCCGCAAGAACGCCCAACTCTTCCCGCGGTCCGGCGCCGACAAGGCTGATGCGGGTGTTTTTTAATCCCGATACGCCAAACAGGTCGACAACCTGCCCTTTTTTGCCGATGAAGTCCGCTGCTGCGATCGCACGCGTCAACGCGCCTCCCGTCGCTTCGTCAAGAGCAAGAACAGCGCCGGACAAACCTGCGTTTTCAAAGATCGGCGCAATCAGGGCGCCGGTTTTGGGCAAAGCGGATTTGGAGAATGTGACGTTCATAGGTACCTTGGAATTGTGTTGTCCCGCAAAGCCGACAATCCTTCTTAGAATTCAGACGCAGCGCGCGGAACGACGTGGGGTGAAAAACAAATTTAAGAATCGAACTTAAGGCTCAAGGTTGTATCTTCTAAAAGCTGAAACGGATAGACAAGCCGTTAAAAAGTGTAAGAACCCTTCCAAAAGGCGCCCATGAACAATATCGGCCGCTATATCTTTCTCCAGTGCCTCTCGCCGCTCGCCTTCACGATGACTGTTCTCACGGCGATCGTATGGATGACGCAAAGTCTGCAGCGCATCGAAATCCTTGTGGAAAACGGCCAGTCGTTTTTGACCTTCTTCTCAATTACGGTGCTTATCATCCCAAGTCTGCTCGCCATTATCACGCCCTTTGCTCTTCTGGCGGCCTCTATCTACGCGCTCAACAAGCTCCACTCCGACAGCGAAATCGTCGTTATGTTCGCTTCGGGCATGAGCAGCTGGCGGATCGCCCAACCGCTGCTTCTGCTTGGCGCATTAGGCGCTATCGTGACTTTGGTCCTTAATCTATGGCTCATGCCGGCAGGCTACAGGGTCATGAAAGAACGGGTCGCGGATATCCGTGCGGACCTTGCAACGGGCCTTGTGCGGGGCGGCGAATTCACGACGCCCGCCTCCAACCTCACATTTTTTGCAGAAAAGGCCGCGCCGGGCGGCCAGTTTACCGGGCTTTTGATTTTCGATGGCCGCAACGCGGACAGTCCGAGCGCCTATATGGCCAAGCTCGGCCTGTTTCGGGAGACACCGAACGGACCTCAACTGCTGTTAAAAGACGGCAACATCCAGCGCAGCGATCCCGATACCGGCGGCGTCGATTTTTTCAATTTCGACGAATACACCCTCGATATGTCCCAGTTCGTCCAACCGCGCGGCGAGTTGCAACTGGAGCTTACGGAGCGTTTCCTGTCGGAATTGTTTAACCCGGACATGTCCCGCCATTGGGACAAGGTGAACCATGACCGTCTGATCGCCGAGGGGCACAATCGTTTATCGACGCCCTTGTACAATCTTGTTTACGTCTTGATTGCGCTGGTGGCGATAATCGGCGGCGCCTATTCCAGACGCGGATACGGTTTGCGCATCGCATGGGCCGTGGGCGCCGCCCTCGGCGTCAGGGTGCTGGGGTATATCGCACAAAGCTTATCTACAGACACTTTAAAGCTATCGTTTCTGCAATACGCCGTCCCCGCCGCAGCCATAATCTTTTGTCTCTACCTTCTGTCGACCTTGCCGAAGCCGAGGTTGCGCTCCATTCCGACGCTCCGCGCTTCTAAACCGGAGACCGCGTAAATGCCCATTGCATGGTCACTGTTTCGCTATCTATCGGTGAAAACGCTGATCGGCGTCGGCGTCTTTTTTGGCGCGCTGTCGGCTCTTGTCATTCTGATCGACATGGTGGAGCGCTTACGCATTGTCGGGCAGATGGGTACCGAAGCCGGGTTCAGCGAGGCGTTTGTCATAACGCTGTTACGTGCGCCAAATCTCACCGAAGCGCTTTTACCGTTCGTTTTTCTGTTCGGCGCGATGTGGACGTTCTCGCAGCTTAACCGTCGATCGGAACTTGTCGTCATGCGGGCGGCGGGCCTGTCGGCCTGGCGCATCATCGGTCCGTCCCTGATCGTTGCGGCGATTGTCGGCGGCGTCACAATATTCGCCTACAACCCGCTCTCCGCGCGTCTGATGGCCCAGGCCGAGCGTTTTAGCATTGCGATATCCGGCAAAGGACCAAGTTTCGTCAACTTCTCCTCGGGAGGATTTTGGCTACGGCAGTCTGAGGACTCCGGCCACGCCATCATTCGCGCAAGCGGTTATGAAGATGAAGGCGCCGGCGCCAATCTCAAAAACGTGACGGTCTGGCGTATGAATTCAGAAAACGAAATCTCAAGCCGCATCGACGCTGCATCGGCGCGGCTTGAAGCGAACCGTCTAAAAATGCGCGAGGCGGTGTTCAGCCTGCCCGGCGAGGCGGCGTCGTTTCGCGAGACATTCGAGATCGCCACGCCCTTCTCGCGCCAACAACTGCGCGAAAGCGCAGCGCCGCCCGACACGATGTCGATCTGGGAGCTGCCGCAATTCATAAACGTCGCAAGGGAGGCCGGCTTCCCTGTTGTTCGATATGAACAGCACTGGCATCGCCTGATATCCTTACCGGCGAAGTTGTGCGCAATGGTTCTGATCGCCGCCGCCTTTTCAATGCGCCAGATGCGCGGCGGCGGCACGGCGCAACTTGTCGTTTTCGGCATCGGCGCCGGTTTCGCCCTGTTCGTCCTTTCCGATCTTACTGACGCCCTTGGCGAGTCAGGCCTCATCCCTGTGAGCCTCGCCGCCTGGGCGCCCACCCTCGCCGCCGCACTCTTCGCATCGACGCTTATTCTCCATCTTGAAGATGGATAAGACCGCGCCTGACTTCAAAAACGGTTCGCAGCTTTTTCGAATAGCGCTGGACCGCTGGACGCGCCTTGATTATCAAGGGGATACTTCGCTAACCTTACGATTCGGCGACGCCTTAAAGTCATGCTTTTGCGCAAATATTTCTCTGTAAGCGTCTTATACGCCACCCTTGCGCTTAGCACTCAAGCGCAAGCTCAAACCGACGCCGCCGCACAAACAAAACAAGACGAACAGGTTCTGTTCGAGGCCGACAATTTCGCTCTTGAGGGCCAAAACGGTCCAGTCATTGCGGAGGGAAACGTCCGCGCCTATACGGCGACGCGCATACTCATTGCAGACAAGGTCATTTACGACCAAGAAGCCGACGTTATCACCGCAACGGGCAATGTGTCTCTGACAGAAGAAGGCGACGCACAGACAAAGCCGACCGTCATTTTCGCCGATCAAATGGAACTCACCGGAGACATGCGCGACGGCGTTGCGGAGAGTTTTCGCGCGCTCCTTGCCGACAACGCCCGTATCGCAGCCAGCCACGCTGTTCGGCGGGAAGGCGTCGTCAACCGGCTGACGCGCGGCGTCTATAGCGCCTGCAGGGTTTGCGACGAGAATGGCCGCGCGACCCGCCCGACATGGCGCATGAAAGCCTTCAAGGTCAAACAGGACGCAGACCGAAAAGTCATTGTCTACAACCATGCGATTTTGGAAGTGAAAGGCGTACCTATTTTGTATACGCCTTATTTTCGTCAACCGGACCCCTCTGTGGACAGGCAATCCGGGTTTTTGGGCCCCGAGTTGGGCAACTCTGGCGAGTTGGGGTTCTTCTTCGGCTTGCCGTATCATCTGGCGCTTTCGCCCCACTACGACGCGACAATCGAGCCGCTGATTACGGAGATCGACGGTACGTTATGGCAGGGAGAATGGCGACAACGTTTGCGCAACGGCCAATACGTATTCCAAGGCGGCGTCATCAATACGGATCGCCGTAATCGCAACAACGACCGCACCGAAGATACGGATTGGCGGTGGCATTATTTCGGAGAGGGCGAATTTGAGTTGCCCCGACGTTGGCGTGTCGGATTCGATGTCTCACGCACCTCAGACAACACCTATATCCAACGCTACGATATCGAGCGGGAAGGCGAACTGCGTCAGGAATTCGGCGTGGCGACAGGCCGTCGTCTCACAAGCAACGCATTTGCAGAGCACAGAACCGACAACACGCGCCTGCGCTTGGACAGCTATGTGTTCCAAGGGTTGCGCGCCAACACAGCCAAACCTGGCGAACGCCCCATCGATGACGCCGGTCTCATTCCCTACGTGCTGCCAGAAATCAATTATGAGCATGACATTGCAGCGCTGCCTGTTATTGGCGGACGCACAACGCTTCGCAGCAACTTCTTAGCCCTAAACCGCACCGGCGGCGTCGACACACAGAGACTGTCTGTGGGGGCCGATTGGCGAAGAACGCATACGACCAAGCGCGGCCATAAACTGGCGGCCTTCGGGGAAGTCCGCGGCGACGCTTATTATTCTTCCGACCTTCAAGAGGGAACTGAGCTTCTCAGCGGAACGGATTTGCTCCTCCAAAACGACGACGAAACCACGTCTTTCACCGCAAGAGCCTTGCCCACGGTGGGCGCAGAGTGGAGTTTTCCGCTCATACGCCGCACAAAAAACGCGACACATGTTATTGAACCCATAGCACAAATCGCCGTTAGTCCGGTCGGTGGCAACCCTGACGATATTATCAATGAAGATTCCCAGAGCTTTGAATTCGATACCGCGTCTTTGTTTCGGTATAACAAGTCTACCGGCTACGATATCTGGGAGGACGGGCAGCGGGCCAATCTTGGGGTCAAGCTTGAATCCAAATGGGATAACGGCCTCAGCCTGGGCGCAACCATAGGCCAAACATTTCGGGCCCAGGAGTCATCGGCGTTTGACGCAAATTCAGGGCTCGATGGAACAAAATCCGATATTGTGGGCGTTATTGAAGCAAGTCTCGGACGACGGGTTTCGATTACGAATCGTTTTCGCATCGACAACAAAGAAGGAACCATTCGCCGGGCGGAATCGTCCGCCAGAGCCAATATTTGGCGCGCCGGGCTTTCTGCAACGTATCTGCGTCTGGATGAAAGCGTCGCAGCGACCGGCGCGATCACGAACTCAGAGCAACTTGCCGCCGCAGCGAGATTTCGCCTTACCAATCGTTGGGGCCTCGTTGTTCAGGCGCGGGAAGACTTGTTTCTGAATCAGAGCATCGACCAACGTTACGGCCTGACCTACAGAGATGATTGCACTCTGTTTACAATAGCTTATAGGAGAGACTCCAGAGAAGGCGTTGATATTCGCCCTTCTGATTCGATTTTCTTCACTCTGGAGCTGCGCACCCTTATCAATTAAACGACCTTTGCGCTTCTCGCGCGTCAGGCGCATCCGGTTGCGTCGCGGCGGGTTTGAGCTATTGTCTGGTTTAGGTTTGGGGCCTTATGTGGGTTGACTTGAGAGTTATGACACACGCGTCTTTTCAGTTACGCAAAATATCAATCGTTGCGGCGCTTTGCGGCTTGTCTATGGGACTGGCCGACGTCGCTGTCGCGCAGCAATCTCAGGAGGCGGCGCGCCCACAGGTGAATGAAGGTATTGCCGCCGTCGTGAACGACAGCGTCATTTCCACCTATGATTTACAACAAAGGATGCGCCTTCTCATCATCTCCGCCGGAGGCCGCGTACCTCCGGAGGCGATGCCGCAAATCCAATCTCAGGCCCTTGACGCGCTCATAGAAGAGCGCCTGAAGATCCAGGAAGCCGCCGAATATGAGTTGCAGATCAGCGACGAGGAGCTTCGCCAGGAAATCGAATCCGTCGCATCTGGCAACGGGCTGACAGCGGACCAGCTGTTGCAACAGTTGCAGCAGCAAGGCGTAAGTCCGCAAACGTTTTACGATCAGATCCGCGCGGACACCGCCTGGCAAACCCTCGTCCAGGGACGCTTCGGACGCAAGGTGCGCGTCACCAACGACCAAATCGACGAAGTGCTCGACCGCATGACCCGCGAGGCGCAAACGGAACAATATCTGGTCTCGGAAATATTCTTACCGGTCGACAATCCGAACCGGGCCGAAGAGATGTACAATGGCGGCCTCCAGCTGATCCAACAAATGGGCCAAGGGGCGCCCTTCGGCGCTGTGGCGCGTCAATTCTCAGCCGCCCCCTCAGCGGCCGTGGGCGGCGATATTGGCTGGGTCCAAACCGGAGAGCTTGCCGAAGAATTAAATCGCGCGCTCTCAAGCATGCAGCCAGGCCAGATATCGGCGCCTATTCCCTCAGAAGGCGGATTTTATATTATGGCGCTGCGTGACAAGCGCGACCTTTCGGTGGCGGCCGCCAATCGCGACGACCGCTTACGTCTCGTCCAGGCCATGACCTCGATGGACCGCGGCGAAGATGTTGCGGCGCAACGTCTCGCAGCGGTGGCGGCGGCCGGGGACTGCGCCTCCGCCCTTGGCGCGGCCGGCGGCGATGCCGCGGTGACAGCCATCGATATTGGCGAAATGGGCGAAGGCGAGGTTGCGCCGGCGTTCCGCAACGCCCTGGAAGGACTAAAGAATGGCGAAGCAACAGCCCCTATCCAGATTGGCGGCGCCATGCACATGCTTGTACTGTGCAATCGGAATATGGGCGGCCTTCTCCCTTCACGCCAGGCCATTGAAAACCGGTTGTACGGCCAACAACTGAACATGTTCGCCCGCCGGTACTTGCGCGACCTTCGCCGGGATTCGGCGATCGAAGTGCGTATCGCCGACGGCTAACAGGGCTTGCACGTCTAAACCTATGTCGCAAGAAAAACAGTTCCCTCCCCTCGCGATCACGATGGGAGAACCCGGCGGCGTCGGCGGGGAGCTGACCTTAAAAGCCTGGCGGGCCTTAAAAGACGATCCGACGGCGGTGTTTTTCGCGATTGACGATCCAGCCAGACTTCGAGCGCTCGCGGCGCGCCTCAACTTAACCGTTGATGTAAATGAGGTATCAGCGCCAGGCGAGGCGTCGAAAACCTTCCCCAACGCTCTGCCGGTCATGGCGCTCGATGCGCCGGTTTCGTCAGACCTGGGCGTTGCGTCTCCGCAAACCGCAGACGCAGTCAAAACCTCTATTGAAACCGCAACGCGCCTCAGCCTTGCCGGCGCGGCGGCCGGCGTAGTCACCAACCCGATCCAGAAAAGCGCCTTGGCGGCCGCTGGCTTTCCATTCCCCGGCCATACGGAATATATAGCCGACTTGGTCAAGGATACGCCGCTCACCGGCCCGCGCGGACCGGTGATGATGCTGGCGGGGTCCGGTCTGCGCGCTGTTCCGGCGACAATTCACATCCCCCTTAAGGAGGTCTCCAAAGCGCTGACGACGGACCTTATCGCCAATGTCGCACGGGTCACGGCGGCGGCGTTGCATGTTGATTTTGCCATTCCTGCGCCGCGCCTCGCCATCGCCGGGCTCAACCCCCATGCCGGGGAGGCCGGGGTTCTCGGAACAGAAGACGCCGACATCATCGCCCCCGCCGTTGCGACGCTAAACGGCGAAGGGATCGCCGCCGAAGGCCCGCTGCCGGCCGACACCATGTTCCATGACGCCGCCCGGGCCGACTACGACGCCGCGATCTGCATGTACCACGACCAGGCGTTGATCCCTGTGAAAACCATTGATTTCTTCGGTACAGCGAACGTCACCCTTGGCCTGCCTGTGGTCCGCACGTCGCCCGATCACGGCACGGCTCTTAATATTGCGGGCAAAGGTCTAGCCCACCCGGAAAGCCTTATAGCGGCGATCCGCCTGGCGCGGGACATCGCCCGGCGACGAGCGGCCAATGGGTGAAACAGACCTGCCGCCACTGCGTGAGGTGATCGCAACCCACGGTCTCGCAGCGAAAAAATCCTTGGGGCAGCATTTTCTTCTCGACCTCAATATCACAAGGAAGATTGCGCGCATGGCGGAAATCGGCGCCGGCGACGTCGTTCTGGAGATCGGCCCCGGCCCCGGCGGCCTCACCCGGGCTTTGCTTGAAACGGAGGCGGCCGCCATTATCGCCATTGAACGTGACGGGCGGGCCGTTGCAGCGCTGCAAGATCTGAAAAAGGTCTATGGAACGCGTTTTCATCTCATCGAAGCCGACGCCATGGACGCGGACGAAGCCGCGCTTATTGCGCAGACGGGGGCGAAGCGCGCGCATATCGCAGCGAATCTGCCCTATAACATCTCAACGGCCTTGCTCGTAAAGTGGTTGACCGTCCGGCCGCGCTGGTGGGCAAGCCTGTCTCTGATGTTTCAAAAGGAAGTGGCCGACCGAATCCTGGCGCCGCCCGGTTCCAAAACCTACGGCCGTCTCAGCGTCCTGTCCCAGGCCGCCGCCGCGCCTCAACGCCTGTTCGACCTGCCGGCCCGGGCCTTCACGCCGCCGCCGAAAGTGGCGTCCGCCGTTGTGCGCTTTACAAGCTCTGAAGCGCCCCCGGACTGGCTCCCCAACTTAAGCGCCGTCACCGCCGCCGCTTTTTCCCAACGTCGCAAAATGCTGCGCTCCAGTTTGAAAAGCGTTGCGCCGGGCGGGGTTGAAACGTTGCTCCGCGCAGCGGGACTTGAAGAAACAGCGCGGGCGGAGGATGTGAGCGTAGAGGGATACATCGCACTGGCGCGCGCTTCGGCAAAGATGTAAGTCGACGCAGAGCTTAGAGCCGTTTGCGTCTGATGCGGCTCATCGGAACCGTCGAAACAGCTCCAAGGTTTTATTTTGTCGGGCCCGCAGGCGAACCGTATGACACTGAAAACACTCTAAAACGCATCGAACAGGGGCTGATACGCCGCCGCATCGACGTTGAGCGGCATGAAAAACGCAATTTCCCTCGCCGTTTCAGGATCGCCGTAATATTCGATGGCGATATGAGGCGTCGCAGAGGCGTCGGCCGCCAGGCGTTTCTCAAACTCCGGATAGACTTTCATCGGGGCGATAAAATAAGAGGCCATGTTCTTGAACGGAAAGCGGCTTGTTAGAGCCTCGGAGCCCGGCAAGGTCATGTTGGCGAAAGCGGCGCGCAACGTCGCTTTGTCCGCATCCGTCATGCCGTCAATCCGGCAGGCGATGATGCTGCGCAAATCCTCCGGCGGCGTGCCGGGCCTGTCAAGATAAACGGCGAGGCTGTCGCAGGTTTCAAAACCCGCAGCTTGCATATCCTCCATGAACACCGTCCAGCTTTCAGAGAGGTTCTCATAAGGCCCCTTATGCGTGGTGAACACAATTTCCGCCGGCCCGAAGGCGCCTTTATCGACCGTTACGGTTTTAAACCCGCCAAGAAAAGCGAAAAACGAAACAACGGCGACCACGACCAGAACGACAAGCCCGCCGATGATTTTCAAAATCCCCATATCTTGGTCCTGCTGATCTGCGCTATAAAGAAACGCGTTTTTAGATGTATAAATCTTTGTTTTAAAGCGTATATGAGATCGTAAGGAGAAGCGATCACTTTAATCAATCCGCCCATCCCAAAACCTGAGTGAACGGTCAATAGACGGGAAGACAAGCGCGGCAGGACACGTTTAAAAATGCGTTAGACACCGATATTCAGCCGCTTCACAAAGTCGCTGAGCCCTGTCTGCCGTCGGCGCTTTAGCCGTTCCGCCTCCAGGATCGCGCGGACCTGGGCCTCGGCTTCGTCAATATCGCGATTGACCACGACATAGTCATATTCCGCCCAGTGACTGATTTCATCGCCAGCTTTCGCCATGCGCTTTTGCACAACCTCCTCCGCGTCCTTTGCACGGCGGCGGAGGCGTTCTTCAAGCTCCCGCTTAGACGGCGGCAGGATGAACACTTTGACAAGATCGTCCCGCGCCGCCTCGTCAAGTTGTTGGGCGCCCTGCCAATCGATGTCGAACAGCACGTCCTGGCCTTTGGCGAGGGCCGCCTCCACAGGCTCCTTCGGGGTGCCGTAATAATTGTCGAACACCTTCGCCCATTCGAGGAAAGCCCCGCGATTGCGCATCAGACCAAAATTCTCTTCGTCTACGAAGTAGTAATCGACGCCTTCCCGCTCTCCGTCGCGGGGGGGCCGCGTGGTGGCGGAGACTGAGAGAATAAGATCGTCATACCGCTCCAACAAGCGGCGGGAAATGGTGGTCTTGCCGGCGCCGGAGGGGCTTGAAAGAACAAGCATCAGTCCACGGCGGGCGGTTTCGTCGGCATGTCGGGCGAGATCGGTCATTATTCTATGTTTTGCACTTGTTCGCGCAGCTGGTCGATGACGGCTTTCAGATCAAGACCGACGCGCTTCAATTCAGGATCTTGAGCTTTGGAGCACAACGTATTCGCCTCCCGATTGAACTCCTGGGCCAAGAAATCGAGCTTGCGGCCCACAGGCCCATCGGCGGCCATCAGCTCCCGCGCCGCGGCGACATGGGCGTCGAGCCGATCCAGCTCCTCCCGAATATCGGCCTTAACAAGAAGCAAGGCGACTTCCTGGGCGAGACGGTCTTCAGGCAAAGCCGCTTCGGCGGCGAGCAGTTCGGCCACCTGACGCTTCAGGCGGGCGCGCAAGGCCCCCGGTTGCGCCGACGCTGCAGCGCGGGCCTTTGCTGAAAGCCCTTCGATCTCATCGACCTGTCCTTTCAGCGCCGCATGGAGTTTCGCCCCCTCTTCCGCGCGCGCGTGGGCGAGACCGTCCAGCGCTTCGCCAAGCGACGCCATGACGGCGGCCTTGGCTTTGGCCAAAGACGCCTCATCGTCATTCGTTTCTTCGGCTTCAAGAACGCCGCGCAGGGCAAGAAGACCTTCGGGCCGCGGTTTATCGCAAGACGTTCGGTCCGCGACACGCTCGGCGGCGTCAATGACAAGACTGAGCGCCTGCTCGTTCACGCTGAGGCGCGCCGCAGCCGTCTCGCGACGGACCTGCAGGGAGATTTGTAAATTGCCGCGGGCGAGCCGAGCCTGCGCCGCCGTCCGCACCTCAGGTTCAAGCCCTTCAAAAGGCGCGGCGAGCCGCATGCGCGCGTCCAATCCGCGGCCATTGACGCTCTTGATCTCCCAGGCCCAGGCATAGACGCCCTCAGCGCCCTCGGCCCGCGCAAACCCTGTCATTGAAGAAACTGTCATTTCGCAGACCTTACGATCAGCGCATCATGCACGCTGCGCGTCATCCAAACGAAAGCCCCGTCGCACGGGTCAACCGGCAAGATGACGCCGTTTCGCCGCCGCCCCACACGTTTACGCTCCGCCATTCGGCGCAGCTTGTTCGGCGTGACATCTGTGCGTAAGGGAATCATTCTCGACTAGTTGGCGCTTCTGCGCTCCCTTTCGATGCGCCGCCATTTCTCGACGTTGCGGCGATGCTCCGCATAGGTGGAGGAGAACACGTGCCCGCCCGTACCGTCGGCGACAAAGAACAAATCATTCGTATCAGGAGGATTGAGCACCGCTGCGATTGAAGCGCGGCCAGGATTGGCGATAGGCGTCGGCGGCAAACCTCTTATGATGTAAGTGTTATAAGGCGTCTCCTTGCGCAGCTCCGATTGCCGTATGCCGCGGCCGAGGGGCTCGCCCCCCGTCAGGCCGTAGATAATGGTCGGGTCAGATTCAAGACGCATACGGCGCTTTAAGCGGTTTACGAAAACTGCGGCGACCTGGGGACGCTCGGCTTCAAAGGCGGTTTCTTTCTCCACAATGGAGGCGAGGATCACAGCCTCCTCCCAGGTGTCGAAGGGCAATTCCGTCGCACGCAGGTCCCACAACGCGTCCCGAACCGCGTCCTGGGCCTTCATCATCTGGCGGACAACATCGTCTTTGGTATCCCGGCGGTGGTAAAGATAGGTCTCCGGCAACAGCCGGCCTTCTCCCGGCTGCACCGTAATCTCGCCCTGGAGCGTTTCGTCGGCATCGACGATGGCGAGGATCTGAGCGGTGGTGAGCCCTTCCGGGGCGGTGATCTTGTAAAGGATCGACCGGCCCTCCCGAAGAATGACGAGGATCTCCTGCACGCTGACGCGCGCGGGGAAAGCATATTCGCCGGCTTTCAGACTTTGGTCGGTTCCTGTAAGACGGCTCGCCGCTTTGAACACGCGCTCATCGGAAATAACGCCTGCATTTTCAAGCCTTGAGGCAATCGCGCCGACGGAAGAGCCCGGCGGTAAATCGACAACCGTTTCAGACGCGGCGGGACCTGGCCCTGTAAACAAATGCCAGCCGCCATAAGCCGCTCCGACAACGCAAAGGAGCGCCAAAACACAAAAACCCAGGAAAAGCTTCAGGAAAAGCCCGCCGCCCTTCTTCTTCTCCACCGCGTTATCGCTCATACGCTGGTCGTTCCCCGCTTACCGCTCGCATGACTAAATCCGCACAAGCCAAGACTATTACGACACGCGCCGCATCACCAGTGAAGCATTTGTACCGCCGAAGCCGAAAGAGTTCGACAGAACGGCGTCGACGTCTTTGCGCACCGCTTCATTAGGGGCGAGATTGATGGGGCTTTCCACGGACGGATTGTCAAGGTTGATCGTCGGCGGGCATACCCCATCGCGCAGGGCGAGCAAGGAGAAAATCGCCTCCACAGATCCCGCAGCGCCCAGCAGGTGGCCGATGGCGGATTTTGTTGACGACATGACAAGCCCGTCCGCCGCCTCGCCGAACAGACGCTCCACCGCGCCAAGCTCAATCTCGTCGCCCTTCGGCGTCGATGTACCGTGGGCGTTGATATAATCAATGTCCCCAGGCCCCATGCCGGCGCGCTTCAACGCAATCGCCATAGATCTATAGCCGCCGTCGCCGTCATCGGCCGGAGCCGTAATGTGGTGGGCGTCGCCGGACAGGCCGTATCCCACGACCTCGCCGTATATCTTCGCACCGCGGTCCTTGGCGTGCTCATATTCTTCAAGCACCACAAGGCCGGAGCCCTCGCCCATGACGAAACCGTCCCGATCCTTGTCATAGGGACGAGAGCCGCGCTTGGGGTCGTCGTTGAAGCCCGTCGACAGGGCGCGACAGGCGGCGAAGCCGGCAAAACCAAGGCGGCATATCGCACTCTCCGCGCCGCCGGCGACCATAACATCCGCGTCATCGAGAGCGATCAGCCGGGCCGCATCACCAATCGCATGGGCGCCTGTGGAGCAGGCCGTCACGACGGAATGGTTGGGGCCTTTGAGACCATAACGAATGGAAACATATCCCGAGGCCAGATTGATAAGACGCCCGGGAATAAAGAACGGGCTGATCTTCCGCGGGCCCTTCTCCGCCAAAAGCACGGCGGATTGCTCTATGCCCGGCAAACCGCCGATGCCGGAACCGATCAGAACGCCGGCGCGCTCCTTTTGTTCATCTGTATCAAGACTAATTCCCGAATCCGCAATCGCTTCATTGGCCGCACCCATTGCAAAGACGATGAAATCATCGACGCGCCGACGCTCCTTCGCCTCCATGGCGTCGTCGGGGTTGAAGGCGGCCGCGCCTGCTTCGGCGCCGCCGGCGTAACCGTCGGTCAGCGGCACCTCGCACGCGATCTGGCAAGCCAGATCGCCGGTTTCAAATTTCTCGATGCGGCCAGCGCCGTTCTCGCCGGCGACAATGCGCCGCCAGACCGCCTCAACGCCCGCGCCAAGCGGCGTCACCAACCCAAGTCCCGTAACGACGACGCGTCTCATGCGGCCTCCTTACCAATATACTTTGCGACAGACCTTATAAAACAGAACCGCCGCGCGCGTTTTAAAAGACGCGTCGCGGCGGTTTTTGAAACGACTGCGAGGCGCCAGGGCTTATTTGCCGCTGTTTTCCTCAATGAACTTGATGGCGTCGCCCACCGTTTGGATGGTTTCGGCGGCGTCATCAGGGATCTCGACGCTGAACTCTTCTTCAAAAGCCATCACAAGCTCGACCGTGTCCAGGCTGTCGGCGCCGAGATCGTCGATAAAGCTGGCCTTTGGTTCGACTTTATCGGCCTCGACATCAAGATGCTCAACGACAATTTTCTTCACGCGTTCGGCAATATCAGACATTGTATTCCTCTTCTTGTGGGGCGTTCCAGATCAGGTCGGAAACGCGGCGGTCGCCTTCGTAGACGTCAAAAACTTTTCAAAAGGTCAGGGCCGATTAAGCCATATTGGCCAAATGTGCAACGCCCTCGATTGCTCAGCCGATGTCAACTATGTTGCAAATACGGCGTTTTAGGCGGACGGCGCGCAACATATGTACAGATTTATTGTTTATAATCAACACTTTAAATCATCGCCATCCCGCCATTCACATGAAGCGTCTGGCCGGTGACATAACCGCCCTCTTCGGACGCCAAATAGACCGATGCGGCGGCGATATCCTCAGGCGTCCCCATGGCGCCGGCCGGGATTCGGGACAAAATCGCCTCTTGCTGGTCGTCATTGAGGGCGTCTGTCATGGCCGTGCGAATAAAGCCCGGCGCGATCGTGTTCACCGTCACGCCGCGACTGGCCACCTCCTGGGCGAGGGATTTGGCCATCCCGATCATGCCGGCCTTTGAGGCGGCGTAATTGCCTTGCCCTGGATTGCCGGTGACGCCGACGACGGAGGCGACGCCGATGATGCGGCCATAGCGGCGCTTCATCATGCCGCGCAGCGCCGCTTTCGACAGGCGGAAATAGGCGGTGAGATTCACGGCGATGACATCGTCCCATTCTTCCGGCTTCATCCGCATGAAGAGGTTATCCCGCGTGACGCCGGCGTTGGAGATTAAAATATCGAGCCCGCCCATTGCTTCTTCAGCCTGCTTTGGCAGGGCGTCCACCGCGTCGAGATCGGAAAGATTGCATGGCAAAAGATGGGTGCGCTCGCCGCCAAGGCTTTCAGCCACGTTTTGCAGCTTTTCAGCCCGCGTGCCGGATAAAGCGACTGTCGCGCCCGCCCTATGCAGGGCTGTGGCGATCGCACCGCCTATGCCGCCGGACGCGCCCGTGATGAGGGCGGTTTTTCCTGTTAAATCAAACATATAAAATCCTTTCTGGAGAGGTCGTCAGACCACAGTAAGAGCGCGTTAAAGCGCCGCATACGCTTCAAAATCGTCCGGCGCGCCCACATTGACCGCTTTCAGGTCTTTATTTATGCGGCGCGCGAGACCGGACAGGACCTTGCCGGCGCCAACTTCAACCAAAGTCGCAACGCCTTTGTCGGCCATGTAAGCGACGCTCTCAGTCCACCTCACGCGGCCCGTCACCTGCTCCACTAAAAGTCTTTTGATTTCAGAAGGCTCCGAGACAGCGTTGGCGACGACATTCGCGACGACAGGCGTACGCGGCGGTTTCATATCCACCGCAGCCAGGGCCTCTTGCATCGCTTCGGCGGCCGGCGCCATCAACGTACAATGAAACGGCGCGGAGACCGGAAGCGGCAGCGCGCGCTTGGCGCCGGCGGTCTTTGCAGCCTCAATCACCGCCTCCACCTTCGCGGCGGCCCCGGATATGACGACCTGGCCCGGCGCATTGTCGTTGGCGATCTGACAAACGCCATCGCCCGCAGTCTCGTCGATCGCTTTTTGCACAGCATCGAGATCCAGGCCGAGCACAGCCGCCATTGCGCCGTCGCCCACCGGCACAGCCTTCTGCATGGCCTGGCCGCGTATACGCAACAGCCGCGCCGTATCAGCAACGCTGAGCGCCCCAGCGGCGCACAGGGCCGAGTATTCGCCGAGGGAGTGTCCGGCGACATAAAGCGCCGCGCCAACATCGGCGCCGACCTCTTTTTCAAGGGCCCGCATAGCGGCGACGGAGACGGCCATAAGGGCGGGCTGGGTGTTTTCTGTCAGGGTGAGGTCCTCATTCGAGCCCTCCCACATCAAGCGGGACAGGCTTTGAGACAAAGCTTCATCCACCTCCTCAAACACTTCCCTTGCGACTGGAAACGCCTCCGCCAACGCCTTGCCCATGCCGATAGATTGGCTGCCTTGACCCGGAAATGTAAACGCGAGGCTCATGAGAATTCCTTTATGCCTGAGAAACGGTGAAATGCACTGAAGCGTCTTATGAAAATCCAGCGTGCGCGACAAGAAGATTGTCTGACCGGCGAACGCACATCAAAAGCCCAGTAAGGCCACACGCAAAAGACGTGTTGTCTTTCAAAATACAGCTTGAGCGCAACCACAAACGGTAAGATCATAAGGAACGATGTAGAGGCGTTTGTTTTGCAAGGGGGTTTCATGAAACATACTCTATCCAGCTTCGCCGCGGTCGCTTTGGTCACCGCGTTTTCCATCGCGAAAGCCGCAGCCGTCATTATCGTTCCGGGAATATCGGACCCTTGGCTCGCCGGCATGCCGGATGGATCAACCGCCTCTGGCGCCGACGTTGCGCCAACCCATTCGCCGGTATTCGCGACAGCAGTTACAGGCGGTGACGTTTTAACATTTGAGGTAACGGGCGCGGTGTCTTTCACACCATCTTGTTGCCCGGCTTCACTTACGCCGGACGGCAACCCCGGGACCGGCTCACACTTTGCCGGCGCTGAAAACGGCATTTCAAATGTTCTCGCGCCTTTCAATTCGATGATAGGCGTCTTTTTGAGCGACGCACAGCCCGATGCGATGCCAGCCCCAGATACATTGGATTTTAGCCCTGGGGGTCTGACATTGGATTTCCTCACTTTGAGCCCAGAATTACAGCAAGCATTTTTCATCGGCGATGGGAAAACGTCCGCAGACGTGGTGCAGCAATTCACAGCGCCTACGGGTGCGACACGTCTATTCCTCGGTACAATGGACGGCTTTGGCTGGTTCAATAATTCCGGTGAATTTCAAGTGACGATTAACGGCGCGACAACGGGCCCGGGACCAGATCCTGACCCCGTAGGCGTTTCAGAGCCTGCGCCGCTTGGCCTTTTGCTGCTCGCCTCTCTCGGCATTTTGGCTCTGCGGCGCAAAAAGTAACCGCATCCAGGCTATTCTTGAAAAAGCCAGTTCTTAACGCGTCATCGCGTCCATCAGGATCGAGATGACGTTTTAAGTCTTTAGTTTTTAAGCGTTTCCGGACGGCCAACCGCACACACTTGGCCTGGAAACGCTTGAATTTTTGGTTTCACGCGTTTCCGGACGGCCAACCGCACACACTTGGCCTGGAAACGCTTTTTGAAACAGGCTTTCTTGCGCGCTGAAAAGGGGCATCGTTCGAAGCGGCGTCATCGAAATAAAAAACGACGACGACATGTCGAACCGACGCAGCATTGCCCGTCTTTTGTTCAGAGGCGCAAAACCTCATCATCGAACAAAAGAGGAAGAACGACATGTCGCAACTGGAACTTATCGGTTTACCCCATAGCAATCTTGTCAGGACGGCGCGTTTGGCGCTCGCCAAGAAGGGCGTCGCCTACACCCTGACACCGTCGATGCCCCACGCCCCCGAGGTTTTGGCGGCGAACCCGTTGGGTAAAATTCCCGCCCTGCGCCACGGCGATATGACGCTCGGCGAATCCTGGGCGATTTGCAATTACATCGACGCCGCGTTCGACGGACCGGCGCTCCACCCCGAGAGCCCCACAGAACGCGCCGTAACGGAGCAATGGGTGTCGTATCTGTTGACCGCCTTCGATCCGGTCATGATTCGGGAGTATCTGTTCGGCTACGTCTTTCCCAAAACTGAGGACAAGAGCCCGGACCGGGCCCAGATCGACGGCGCCGTCCCGAAACTGAAGGGGCAAATGGCGCTGCTTGAAACCGCAATCGCCGATGGCGTGTTCCGGACCGACCGGTTTACAATCGCAGACGCCTTCCTTTTGCCGATGCTGGATTATGTCCGCGGCTTCCCCGAAGGACAGGACGCCCTTGGCGCAAATCCAAAACTGTCCGCCTATCTGGAGAGTTGGCTCAACGACAAAGACGTCAAAGACACGACGCCGCCGCCGCTTTAGGGCAGATTGCAGGCGAAGCGGATCACCGGTTCGCCGTCCGCTCCAACCGCACCAGGACTTCATCAAGGCTTGAAAGAAACCGTGAGCGGTCGGACTTTGAAAACGGCGCCGGGCCGCCGGCCCGGTCGCCGTCCGCGCCGACGCGCAAATCCGCCATGATCGCCCGCGTCGCAACGGCGCCGCCGATGTTGTCAGCTGTAAACGGCTTACCGTTCGTGGCGAGAACCGCGGCGCCCGCTTTGACGCATCGCTCGGCCAGCAAAATATCCGCCGTAACGACCACGGACAGCGGCCCCGCCTCTGCGGCGATCCAGTCATCGGCGGCGTCGAACCCGTCGCTGACGACGACGCGCTCAATCAACGCATGGTCGGGCAGACGCATGTAGGCGTTGCTTACCAATGTCGTCGGTATCTTGCGGCGGAACGCCACCTTGTAGATTTCCTCTTTCACAGGACAGGCGTCGGCGTCGACAAGGATGCGAATATCGCAGCGGGGTTCGAAAGTATCAGCCATATGTTTTCACTTTGCGTGGTAAAGGCTTTGAAGCCTTGCGTCTCACCTGCTTTTGCCTTATGACGCGCGCTTCGAAAAGGAGCAGCGGTCTGCAAGCCTCTTTGAGAGCGCGTCGGATAGTCCGGCCGTCTTGCAAGATCCGATGGTTTCGCTTTTGGCTCGATGAAGCGAAATCCCCGCCGCCCGCAAGGAAGGAGCCTTATATGCCTCTTTACGAGCATACATTCATTGCGCGTCAGGACATCAGTCCCACGCAAGTGGAAACCCTCACCGAAACCCTCAAAGGCATTATCACCGAAAATGGCGGTAAGGTTGAGAAGGAAGAATATTGGGGCCTGAAAAACCTCCAGTATAAGATTAACAAAAACCGCAAAGGCCATTACGGCTTTTTCAATCTCGACGCACCGGCGGACGCCGTCAAAGAGATGGAGCGGCAGATGCGCATCCATGAGGACGTGCTGCGCTTCATGACCATCCGCGTCGATGAGCTTGACGCCGAACCGTCAGCGCCCTTGCGCAAACGCGACCGGGATGACCGGGGAGATCGCGGCGACCGTCGCGATCGAGGCGACAGAGACCGCGGCCCGCGCCGCGACCGTGACGATCGGTAGAGGAGAACATCCATGAAACGCACATTCTTCCGCCGCCGCAAGACCTGCCCGTTCTCCGGAGATAACGCACCGAAGATTGACTATAAGGACGCGCGCTTGCTGCAACGCTATGTCTCCGAGAAGGGGAAAATCGTTCCTTCCCGGATCACCGCCGTATCCGCCAAAAAGCAACGCGAGCTTGCCCGCGCGATCAAGCGCGCCCGCTTCCTCGCCCTGTTGCCATACGTTGGGGAGTAAGTCCGATGCACGTCATTTTGCTAGAACGCGTCGAAAAGCTCGGCCAAATGGGCGATGTCGTAACGGTTAAAGACGGTTACGCCCGAAACTTCTTGCTGCCGAAGAAAAAGGCGCTGCGCGCCACGGAGCAAAACAAGAAATTCTTCGAAGCCCAACGTGCGGAACTTGAAGCCCGCAACCTCGAGCGTAAGGGCGAGGCGGAGCAAGTCGCCGAAAAACTCGACGGCCAAAGCTTCATCATCATTCGCCAAGCCTCCGACATGGGCCAGCTTTACGGCTCTGTGAACACCCGCGACATCGCCGAAGCTGCAGAAGGCGTTGGCGTCCATGTCGCGCGCACGCAAGTTGTTCTTGATAAGCCTTTGAAAAACCTTGGGCTTGAGGATGTCCGCATCCGTCTTCACCCGGAAGTCTCCGTAACCGTGTCGATAAACATCGCCCGGTCCGAAGAAGAAGCCGAACTCCAAGCCAAAGGCGAGGACATCGCCGAGCTTCGCGCGGCGGAAGAGGCTGAAGAAATCGCCGCCAGCGCGGCCGATCTGTTGGAGGACGAAGACGAAGCTGCAGCTCTTGAAGCCTCTGAAGACGCTGACGAAACGGCGGCCAAAGAGGAAGACAAAGACGCATCGTAGACAGACGAAAAATTTTGTAGCGCAATTTGTGCGGCCGCCCTCTAGGCGGCCGCTTCTTTTTGAGCTAGTATCCGCGTCATGGCTCTTCCTGAAAAAGTCGCTCCCGAGACATCTGACGAAATTGAAAATCCGCCATATAACATTGAGGCGGAGCAGGCGCTGCTTGGCGCCATTCTTTTTGATAATGAGGTTTATTTTAAAGTTTCAGACTATTTGCAGTCGGACCATTTCTACGAACCTCTGCACGCCCGGCTTTATGAAGCCATGGCTAAAATCATCGGTCAGAACCGGGTCGCCTCCCCGATCACTCTGAAAGATTATTTCGCCAATGACCCGGCCATTAAGGATGAGCTGGGACAGGATTATCTCGCCTATCTCGCCTCCGCCGCACCGACAACGATTTCGGCGCCGGAATACGGACGCACCGTCTTTGAGCTGAACATGCGACGCGGTCTCATGCGACTTGGCCAGGACATGGCGGGACGCGCGGCGCAGTCGGAGATTGACGACGGTCCCAACCTCCAGATTCAAGACGCTGAAAAAGAGCTCTACGCCCTTGCCGAGACAGGCAAGTATGGCGGCGGGTTCAAGAGCTTTAAAGACAGCTTGATGGAGGCGATCGAAGCCGCCAACGCGGCTTATAAACGCGAAGGCGGGCTGTCCGGGGTCACAACCGGCCTTCTCGATCTTGACCAGCGCCTTGGCGGGCTTCACCCCTCCGACCTTATTATTTTGGCGGGTCGCCCCTCCATGGGCAAAACATCGCTGGCCACAAATATCGCCGTCAACGCCGCAGTCGCTCATAAGATGGAGCGCCAAGAGGACGGCTCCATGAAAACAGTTGAAGGGGCGGTCGTCGCCTTTTTCTCCCTGGAGATGTCCGCCGACCAGCTCGCCAACCGCGTCATGGCTGAATGGGCTGAAGTCTCTTCCCACAAAATCCGCCGCGGGGAAATCACCCAGGACGAGTTCGAAAAGATTTACGACGCCAACAAACGATTGCAAAATCTGCCGCTGCACATCGACGACACCGGCGGTTTGTCTATTGCGGCCCTCGCCTCCCGGGCCCGGCGTCTGAAACGGCAAAAAGGCCTCGGCCTGATCGTCGTTGATTATCTGCAACTGGTGACCGCGTCGAACCGCCGCTCCGACGGGCGCGTCCAGGAGGTCAGCGAGATCACGCAAGGGCTAAAAGCCCTCGCCAAAGAGCTGAATGTACCGATCATCGCCCTGTCCCAGCTGTCCCGCCAGGTGGAGGCGCGGGATGACAAGCGCCCGCAACTGTCCGACCTCAGAGAATCCGGCTCCATCGAACAGGACGCCGACGTCGTGATGTTCGTCTATCGCGAGGAATATTACGTCAAGCGGACCCAACCCCGCGAAGGCACGGAAGAACATTTTAAATGGCAATCGGAGATGGACGCGGTGCGCGGTCTTGCCGAGTGCATCATCGGCAAGCAACGCCACGGCCCCATCGGCACGGTGAAAATGCGCTTCGAAGAAAGCCTCACCAAGTTCTCCAACCTGGATGAACATCACCACCCGAATTATTAGACTATCGAGCTTTTATTCGTGCGCATGGTGTACCCATACGACAAGACGTCATCCCAGCGAAAGCTGGGATCCAGGGCGGCATACTTAAGAGCAAGCGGCCCCTGGATCTTGACTTTCGTCAAGATGACGATGGAGCTTTTTGAAAAATCATGCGTACAAATTACAGCCTTATGCTTTAAAGATTCGGATTTGAATGCGTACGAATGAAAATTCGATAATCTAAATCTCGTGAACAATTAAGCCCTCTTCCCCGTCATCCCGAAGAAAACTTATCCTCTCCCTTGCCTTCGCCTCCATACTCGCGAGCTGTTTTACGTAAACGGCGCGCGCTTCCATGTCCTATCCGCACCAACGCCTCGACCAAATACGCGCGGAGGTTCTTGACCAGAGCCTCGCGCTGATCGACTTGGAGGCGACCTTTGCCTTAAAAGCGGGTTTTGACCCCAACCAGCCGCGTTGGCCTCTTGGCCATCCCTGGGGCGGGCGCTGGCGACGGGCGGACGGCGCCGATGCGCCCATGTCCTCCATCGAAGTTCTGCGTCGACAAAAGCGCGACAAGGCGGTTATCCGCCGCTATCAGGAAGGAACGGAAACCCTTTCCGCCCGGCAAGGCGCCGCCCGCATCCGGCGCAATGTGCGCGAGGGGATTGAAACCCAAATAGACAAAGCCCGGCGCCGGGCCGGGCGCAACGCAACGCCGTTTGAGCGGGAGCTCGCCGGGTATGAGGCCATGAGCCGGGAGATCGTGCGGCTCTACGCCTCCCTCGCCCTGGAGGTTCCGGAGTTTCAATGGCCCCATCTCGGCGTTTATGTGGCGCCGCAGGTGCGCACGGCCATGGCCCGCCTTAACGACAGACGCCGCGCCGCCCTCGCCCTTGAAACTGTTCCCGATGCGGAAATGTTCCCCGGCTTCCCAGCAAGCCAGTCCCTCGTCCGGCCGGAACCGTTGCTGAGCTCCGCCCAATATGAAGCCCTCATCCGCGAAACCTTCGCCGGCCAACGCCTGATTGCGGAGGATGTGGCCTCACTGGCTTTGGCTTATGAGCATTATGGTGCGGATGCGATGGCGGCGTTATATAATTCTCGCAGCACTCTCGGTCGGGCTTTTGAAGCTCAAGCTAAAGCAGACATTTCTAGATTAGGCGGAGACCGCATGTCGGGATTGAATTTCGGTTTGGCTGCAGCAAAAGAGTTTGG
>JBCDBL010000028.1:0-35463 GCA_039183635.1 Pseudomonadota bacterium | reverse complement strand
CGGCAGCGGCAAGACCACAACACTGTACACGGCCCTCTCCAACCTTGCCGACGGAAAACGGAAAATCCTCACCATTGAAGACCCTATCGAGTATCGCATCTCCGGGGTTTCGCAATCCCAAGCGAACCCCGCCATCGGCCTCACCTTCGCCGCAGCGCTGCGATCCTTTTTGCGGCACGATCCGGACGTTATGATGGTCGGTGAAATTCGCGACCTGGAAACGGCGCAGATCGCTATACAGGCCGCCCTTACCGGGCATTTGGTCCTTTCCACATTGCATACGAACGATGCGCCGTCGGCCATTGTGCGATTGCTGGATATGGGCGTCGATGATTTCCTCCTCGCCTCCACATTGATTGGGGTGTTGGGACAACGACTTGTACGGACTTTATGTTCTGAGTGTAAAACACCCGCCGCAGGCGCCCTGGGGGAATGCCAACCCGTCGGGTGTGAGGCTTGCGACCATATAGGCTTTAAAGGGCGGAACGCCATTGGGGAGATTATTGAAGTTACAGACGCCACGCGCTCCCGCATTCAACGGGGCGTCGGGGCGGACGATCTGGTCAAGGCCTTCCGGTCCGAAGGCTACGAAACACTTTATGAAAACGGCATGAGTAAAGTGGCTGAAGGCCTTGCCACACGCGATGACATTTTACAGGCGAGCCAATCGTATGCCTGACGCCTCTTATAAATATGTGGCCGAAAATGCAGACGGAAAAATCGTCCGGGGGCGTATTGAGGCGATCTCTGACCAAGCCGCCATCAAAGCTTTGAGAGCCTCCGCCCTTTCGCCCATAGAGGTCCGCCCTGCACCGGCCTCAGAAGGCCTGTCATTCGGGCTTACAGACCAAAGTTTGCCGAACGCCGCCTTTGCTCGCATCGCGCGAAAGCTCGCGGACTTGCTTGGCGCCGGCGTGCCCTTGCGGGACGCCTTGCGGCTCTGCGCCAACCAAGAACGCCAAGCCCGGCCCAAGGCGTTTTTAGAACGCGTCACCCACCGGGTCAGCTCGGGCGCGCCTTTGTCTAAAGCCTTTCAAGAAGATGAAGTGCGCCCGCCCCGGCTTGTAAACGCCCTCACCCTTTCCGCGGAACGCACCGGACGGTTTGCAGAGAATTTTGAGCGTCTGGCCGCCTCCTTAGAAGCCACAGAAAAATTTCAAAAAGAGATTATTGGGCAGCTTATCTATCCCCTCGCCCTGACCGTGTTGATCGCCCTCACCCTCATTTTTCTAAGCTTCTTCGTGTTGCCGCAATTTGAAGGGATTTTTGAAACGGCCGCCGCCGCGCCGCCAGCTGCGACACAGTTTGTTCTGTCCGCCGGTGCGGCGATCCGCGCCTATTGGCAGTGGACGCCGTTCGTGGTGCTGCTGGTTCTTTTAGGGGCGCGCCTCGCCGCACGCTACGCCCGTGAGGAGTTAGACCTCTTTGTGCTGAGTTTGCCTATCGTCGGACCCTTGATTTTAAAAATGGAGACCGGGCGGTTCTGCCGCTCTCTTGGCGTGCTTACCGTCAACGGCGCGCCGTTAGCAGACGCCCTGCCCGTCGCCGCGGAAGCTATTGGCAGCCCAAAGCTGCGGCGCACCGCCAAAGCGGCGGAAAACGCCGTGCGCAGCGGCAAGCTGTTGTCCCCCGCCATGGCGGACACCGGCGCGCCGCAAGACGCGGTAAGCCTTATTGAAATCGGCGAACGCACAGGCCGCCTCGGCGACATGTTGTTAAAAGCCGCAGAGCAATGCGAAGCGGATGTGACAACGGCGTTGAAAAGCTTCGCCGCCTTGCTCGGCCCGTTGATGACGGCCCTTATGGGCCTTATTGTCGCCGGTGTTATCGCTTCAGTTATGGTGGGGGTCTTAAGTCTCAATGACGCAATCTATTAATACGCGGCGCACACGTAATTCAGAGTTTCGGGCGAAAAAGTGGGAACCGGTTTTTCGCATCAACCGACACGACACTATAAAATCTCGATCTTTGAGCGTTTCAAATAAAACGCTCAAAGATAGAGAAGCTGGCGTATCATTATTCGAACTTTTGGTGGTGCTCACCATCATGGCGCTCATCGCTACTTTGATTGCGCCGCGGGTGGTCGGCTATCTCGGCCGCGCCAAATCGGATGTCGCGCGCAGCCAAATGGCGAACCTCGCCACCAGCATGGAATTGTTCTACCTCGATCTCGGGCGCTACCCGACGGCTGAGGAAGGCTTACTAGCCCTGATTGAAGCGCCGGCCGACGCCATTGGCTGGCGCGGCCCTTACTTTAAGGACGCCGCCGGCCTCACCGACCCGTGGGGCGCGCCTTATCAGTTCAGCACAGACCCCACGACAGAAACATTCGAGATCCTGTCGTTCGGTCGCGACGGCGAAGAAGGCGGCGAAAACGAAGACGCCGACCTCCGCGCCAATTAAACTTTAAGCGCAGACAAAAATCAGATCGCTCTCATGACCCCTGCCGCACCTCATTTGAAAGCCATGCTCAACAGGGGCGGGCATTTCGCGCGTGATGCGTTCCATTGGGTGATGGAGGGCGTTGGGGTTTTGCTGCCAAGTGCAATACGTCAAAAGGCCGCCCTCACCCCCTGGGCTTGCGTCATCAAAACAAGCGATGCAGCACCGCATTTTGTTTCTCGAAGTATCTGGGGCGACCAGCAACAGAGCTTGGACATACAAGAAAAACAAGCGTCCATGCCGCATGTGGACATCGTGCTGGGACCCCATGAAATCTACAAAACCATTATTGATCTGCCCTTGGCCGCCGGACGACGATTAAACCGCGCGGTCGCCGCACGTTTGGATGAGCTTTCGCCGATACCTCTCGACGATGCAGCCTTTAGCGTCCGCCAGCTTGGACGACATGGAGGGCGGCTTTACGTCGAGGTGGCGATCGCGCGCACGTCCGTCATTAAACAAGCGGCAAGCGCCGCGCCGCATTGGACGCGCCGTTTTCGTGCAATGGAAGAAGCCGAGGGAGAGGCGACGCCTCATGTTTTTCAAAACGACCGAAGTTCGCTATCCCTTAATTTCAAAACAATAGATTTGTCCGTATGGGGCGCCGTAGCTGCTCTTTTGCTTTTGTGCGTTTCCTTTCAAGCGCGTCTCGACAGAACCCATAGCAGGCTTACGGAAGATTTAGCGAGCTTAGTCTCTCATCTGAAATCCATTGAAAAAGACCAAGAGCATTTGGCCAAAACAAAGCCTGCCTTTGAAGAAATGCAGAAGGCCAAGACACTCCAAACCGCTCTTCATGACTTATCGGATTTTGTAGACGCCGCGCCGCAAGACGCGCGTGTCGCGTCCCTTGCCTTGAACAGAGACGCCATAGAAGGCGAAGCATATATCCCAGAAGACCAAACTGTTTGGTCTACGGCGCATTGGCAGGTCGCCCTTACCCCACAAGCCTCTCAGCATCCTGGCTATGCCAAAGTGCGTTACCAGGCCTCCCCAATAAAGGCAGGTGGCGATGACCTTAACTAAACCGAACCGCCCCCTCCACGCCGCTGGCGCCTTGGCTGTTATCTTCGTTTGTTTATGGGTTATATGGAGCGTTATTGTCTCTCCTTTTGTAAACAGCACCCTTAGCCAACGGGCCGAAAACGCTGCGCTCCGCGAACGCGTCATCGAGCTCACAGACAGGATAAACGCCGCCAATTTAGAGATTACACAAGAACGCGGAGCGCGCGCCCTCACCTCCCATGCGCCCGCCCTGTTAGATACCGCAAAGGCCAGCGCACACCTTCAAGACAGCATGCGAAGGCTTATAAGCGATCTCAATACGCACAAATGTACGGCGCAAGTTCTGAACGCCCCCTCCGCCATCGCGCAAGGCGAGACCCTTTTGCGCGTCACCGCAGCGCTCACAGCCCGGGGGAGTTGGAGCGATTGCGTGAGAGGCCTTAAAAAAGCAGCTGAGACGACGCCTGCACATGTACAGGCTATGCGTATACAGCCAAATGGATCTTCTGAAAATATATCCTTCACGATTGAGCTGGTTCAATATGCTGCGGCGAATGTATAACCGGCGCACTATCTCCCTGTCTGCGACCGCTCTAGGGCTGGCGGCGGCTATCCTGCTGCAGCTCTGGCCAATCGTGTCTTATAAACCTGACCAGATGCAAAGTGTTGTGGAAAACCCTGCCCCTGCAACGATTGATACGCGCATACTTTTGGAGGCGCGCCTATTTGCCTTGGAAGACTTGCCCCCACCAGCGCCAACACCGTCACAAACCGCACCGGCCCGCGTTGACATCCGCACGCGCCTGCGGCCCTATACCCTTGTCGGGGTCGTCATCGCGGATGAAGAACCGACCCTGATTGTTAAAGATGACCGTACACAAAACATGTTATTTTTGACAGTCGCATCTGAATTGGAAGGCTTCAAAATATCCGCCATTGACGCGGTGAGCGCCACGCTCGTTTCTGGCGAAACCGAAGCTGTCTTACAACTGCCCGAAGACGGACAGACGAAACTGGCCGACATATTGCTTCAGAATAATGAAACTGTGCGCTAAACAATAAAGACTGTTCTGAGTTCTAAGGTTTGTCTTTGATATTATGATCAACGCGACGACCATAACCAAGCTTACGCTTGCCGCCAGCCTCATATTTGCGCAAGGGTGCACAATCGCCATCTACCCGCGCGGAGCATCCCCTGAACGCAGCGCAGCCGATCAGCCGAGACCCATCGTCATCGGCCTTGGCGCAGAAGCGCTCGAAAAAGAGACCGCAACTGAGCCGAGCCCTCTTCCTGGCCCGAAAACCCAAGCCGGACCCGTCGCGGCAGGTGGTGAAGAAGCCTTTACAGGAAGAAGACGCGGCGCGTTAGCCGAAAAGCGGGATGAAGCGCCTGAAGATGAACCAGCATTGCAACTGAACTTTGCAGCAGCGCCTGTGGCCGACGCCTCGCGCGCGATTGTCAATCAGGCTCTGGGCCTTCCGCTCGCTGTCGCAGACGGGGTGAAAGGCGCCGTCACTTTGTCCTCGCCCGAACCCGTTCCAGCTTCAGTGGCCTTGCGCGCCTTAGAAGATGTGCTGGCCGAATCCGGCCTTGCGCTCATTGAAACGGAAACCGGTTTTCTTCTAACAACCCTCGAAGCCGCATCGGATCGCGCCCAGCCGATAATCGACAGCGCCGCCGGCCTTGGCTATGGCGTCACGATAAAATCTATTGGGAACACTGCGCCTTCGGAAGTGGCGCGCCTTATCGAGCCCTTTGTGTCAAGCCGCCTCACCGTTACGCCCGATGACCAAAATGGCGTTTTGTTCCTCCGTGGGCCGCAAAGCGATGTCCAAACCGCAATAGACGCAATTGCGCTATTCGATGCGCCCTGGCTCTCCGATCAAGTGTTCGGGCTGTTTCAACTGCGGTATGCCGAGGCCGACCCGTTAAAAGCAGAAATGGAGGCCCTTTACGGCTCTGGCGGCGCTGTACGCCAAGGGGTTGAACTCATCGCTTTGCCGCGTCTGAACGCTCTTTTCATCACAGCCCGCAACCAGGAGCGTTATAACGAGGCGCAAAGCTGGATCCGCCGTCTTGACAGGCCCGCGGGCGGACCGAAACGCCGGCTTTATTTCTATGCCGCTAAAAATGTCGATGCGGAGACCCTCGCCGCCTCTCTCACCTCCGTTGTCAACAGCGGGCGGGATGGCGCGACGCCGGGCGCGCTTACGGGTCAAGATCAACCGATTATTGTTGCAAATGAGGCCAGCAACGCCCTCATCATTCGCGCCACCGTCGAACAATATGAAGAAATCCTCGATATCGTGGAACGCATGGACGCGTTGCCGGCCCAGGTTTTGATCGAAGCTTCAATCGTCGAGGTTATTTTGACGGACGATCTGTCATACGGCGTTCAATGGTTTTTAGCCGAAGGCCGCAGTTCTGTCGGGTTTCCCGACGCAACCGGCGGCGTCGCCGCTACGGTCCCAAGCGCCGCCTACACATATATATCGACAGACGTCCGTGTAGCGATCAATGCCCTGAACTCAATTACGGATGTAACCGTTCTGTCTACTCCGTCCGTCATGGCTCAGAACAATCAAACCGCAACCCTGCAAGTCGGCGACGAGGTTCCGATCATCACGCAAACCCTGGAGAGCGTTAATGATTCAAACGCACCGATCAGATCAACTGTCCAACTCCGCGACACGGGCGTCATCCTGGAAGTTAAACCCCGCGTAAACGCCGGGGACACCGTCGTTTTGGAAGTCAGCCAAGAGGTGAGCAACGCCATCGATACGGAGTCGGAGGGGATAGAAACCCCCACCATCCAACAACGAAAATTCGCAACAACGGTAGCGGTTGAAGACGGCAAAACCATCGCCCTTGGCGGTCTTATACGGGACAGCCAAACAGAAACGGAAAGCCGCGTCCCTGTCCTTGGGCGCGCGCCTCTGCTTGGCAATTTGTTTCGCTCCAAAAGTTTTAACAATCGCCGCACCGAGCTTATCGTTTTTCTAACGCCTCGCATAATCCGCAACACAGAAGACGCAGAAGATGTGCTGCAGGAGTTGCGCGACAAAATGCAGGGTCTACAGCAACGCATGTCAGCCGGCGAATAAACCGCCTCTACAAGCGGGCCGATAAAGCGATCCAGCAGCGATCGCAGACGCGCTTCGCGTGCTTGCAGCTAAAATAACCGGCGGCGCTGCGAAATGTTTTGGTTCATGAAAATGTGCGCAGCCGTGAGGATAAATGCGCATCCCCCGCCTTCTGCAACCATCAGCGTTTGAAGATCTAACAGCAGACCCAAGGAAAAAATGGTCGGGGCGGCAAGATTCGAACTTGCGACCCTCTGGTCCCAAACCAGATGCGCTACCAGACTGCGCTACGCCCCGAACGGCAAAAACTTCGCAGTATTAGGCATTTTTGCGGTTCGAACGCAATGCTAAAAATCGATGAAACGGGATTATTTGGGGCCGGTTCGACTAAAAAACTTGATCAGGTATTGTTCAGAATTTTTCGCAAGGTATTTTTGCCGCACGTTCAGAACAATGGAGGGGACTGGGAAACATGTTGATCAGAAGTTTCGCCGCTTTGACAATGATTTCGGCTTTTGCAGCGGGGTGCGGCGGTGTTTCCGATGAGACAAGCACAGAAGCGCCGGCGGAGGCTGAAACAACGCAAATCGCGGAAATGGATCTCTTGCAAGAAAAACTGGGCGCGTTCGATAAGGATCTGGCTGACGGACGGTATGGTCTCGTTGATGAGGTGCTGGTCCAGCACAAAGGCGAGACGGTGTTCCATTTCACCTATGACCGCAAATACGCCGAAATTGTCGACCTGACAGACGTCGAAAACGAACCCTTCAGCTACGCCCATCCGGATTGGCACCCTTATTATCGAGATACAGACCTCCACACGATCCAATCGATCACGAAAAGCGTGACAAGCGTACTTATTGGAATTGCAGAATATGAAGGTCTGTTGCCTAAGGTCGAAGAAGCGCTCCTTTTCGATCACATCGATGATAAATACGTAAAGCGGCTAGACGATGCGGGCTGGTCTGCGATGACGATCGCCGATCTTCTCGCCATGCGCGCTAATATTGAATGGGATGAAGAGAACTACGAAAGCAACGAAAACGACACAATCATCTTGGAGCAAGAGCAAGAAGACTGGGTGCAGTACGTCCTTGACAAACCATTGATTGGGGAGCCTGGAGGCGCATGGTACTACAATAGCGGGGCGACACAGCTGCTGTCAGCCGTCATCGAACACACAACCGGCATGAGCGCCTCCGAGTACGCCGAAGCGCGTCTGTTCAACCGGCTGGGTATTACGGATCATTACTGGAAAGAAAGCCCCATAGGCTTGAACGACACGCTGGGCGGGCTTTATGTAAAGTCTACAGATCTTGCAAAGTTCTGTACCTTGATGATGTCCAGAGGTCTTTGGAACGATGAGCGTATCATCCCAGAAGATTTCGTCGCGCGGTCCATAGCGCAAAGCTCCACCCTGGACCCGAGTTCCAGATATGCTGGCTATGGTTACAAATGGTGGCTTGGATACAAGGGGTTTGGCCCGGATAACTTCTACGGCAGCGGCTATGGCGGACAGGCCTTAAACTGCGCTCCGGATGAAGATCTCACCATAGTTCTTTACAGCTGGAATTTGCCTGTGCTTGGACAGCCGGATCTTATCCGTAACAGCAATGACGTCATCACCGAAATCCATGCTGTGATTGAGAACGAAATTATGCCGCTCCTTGCGACGGCGGAGTAACTCGCCTTATTGGCAGACTTACGATCGTTCGCGCGGCGAAAGCTATCGGATCTGAAATATGGCTGACTTTAAAACATTTTTACCGGTAGCTTTTGTCAACATCGTGTGGGCCGCTTGCGCGCACGCGCAGGTTTCCGTCACAACCATAGGGCTTTCCGAAGCCGCTCAATGCTTTGAGCAAGCCAAGTCCGGTTTCGGCGCCATGGGGATCAACGATTGCGATGCGGCCCTCGCCAAAGAGGGTTTGACGCAGCGCGACGAGGCGGCGACCTATGTTAATCGCGGCGTGATTTACAACCGTGTTGGAAAGCTCGATCAGGCGATCGCCGATTTCGATCAAGCGCTAAGTCTTGATGACGTCCTTGCCGAGGCGTACCTCAATCGCGGCAATACACGGTTTTTGCAAAAGAAATACGCCGCTGCGGAAGCGGACTACACGAGCGCGATAAACCTTCAGATTTTCGATCTGTATGCTGCGTATTATAATCGCGGCCTTACCAGGCAGGCGTTAAAGCGTCCTGAGGAGGCTTTGGAGGACTTTCGCAAATCGGCGGACTTGAACGCGGGTTTTGCGCCCGCGCTTCAGAAGTTGTCGGATATGCAATCCGAGACGGCTTTTATCACAGACGAATAGAGCCGGCCGCCCCTTCTGCGATGGCGGCGCATCCGTCGTAAAAAGCTCTAACCCACAAGAAACAGCGCGACCTGCGGCAATGCGGCGATCAAGATCAGGCCTGCCAGCATCAGCAGAATAAACGGCGCGACCGCCTTGGAGATCGTCCAGAAGCTTTCCCGGAACGCGGCCATGGCGACGATAATGTTGAGGCCCAAGGGCGGCGTCAGATATCCGACCCCCAGATTGACGATCATGATGATGCCGAAATGTACCGGGTCGATGCCATAGGACTGGGCGAGCGGGGTGAGCAACGGGCTTAAGATCAAAACCGCCGAACCGATGTCGATCACCATTCCCACCACGAGCAGCAGGATGTTGGCCATCAGCAGGAACTGCAGTTTGGAATCGATGGTCTGCTCCATGGCGGCGACAAAGTTTTGCGGCGTTTGTTCATAGGTGAGGAAGATGTTGAGGCTGATAGCGAACAACAGCACCGGAAACAGGCCGCCCAGAAGACGCGAGGTTTCAAGCGTTACATCTTTCAGCTCGCTGAGCCCCAGGTCCCGATGGATCAACACTTCCACCAGGACGGCGACGGCCACCGCAACGGCGGCCGCCTCGGTCGGGGTGAAAAAGCCGGCGTAAATGCCGCCGAGAATGATGATCGGCAGAGGCAGAGCAAAAGCCGCCCGCCGGAAAGTGCGTACGATTTCACTGAAGCTCCAGGAGCCTTCGTGGCGGGACCAGTTGCGCGTCAAGGCGTATGCGCCGAACAGGGCCACAAGTACTATGGCGGGGCCAAGACCGGCGATGAACAAGTCCGCAATCGATGTGTCCGTCATGACCCCATAGAGGATCAGAGGGATCGAGGGGGGTATGATGATGCCGAGCACGCCGCCGGCGCAGAGCGCGCCGATGGCGAAACCCTTGTCGTAGCCCGCCTCCAAAAGCGCCTTGTACATGATCGAGCCAACGGCGAGCAGCGTAACGGCGGCCGAGCCCGAGATCGCCGCAAACCCGGCGCAGGCGAGCACGGTGGCGAGCGCCAGTCCCCCCGGCACCGGGCGCGTCAGCGCCCGCAAAAACGCGATCAGCCGGTCGGCGATAGAACCCCGGGACATGATGGCGCCGGCGAGCATGAACAGCGGGATCGCCAGCAGCACCTCCTTGTTCACCGCCTGCCATATGTCGTAGACGACATATTTCGGATCGCCGTCATTCCAGACCATATAGGCGAACAACGCCGCAAGCCCGAGCATCACCATGACAGGCTGACGCAACGCGAAAAGAGCAAGAACAAGGACGACCAGCCACACCCCTTCCATCACCGCGCCTCCCCTTTGGGGCTGAGGGCGGCGACGTCTTCATCCGCCACGCCGTCGGCGATGCCGTGGGGCCTTAAATCCGGGTTCAGGGCGAATATGAAATACCGCACAGCGTTCAAAGAAAACGCGGCGACGATAAGAGATTGCAATGGCCAAACCGGCCAGCGCAGAACGCTGGTCACATCTCCAAGCCCGTAAGACTCAGCGACAACCAGGGCGGCGATGACAGCAAACAGTGCGAAGAACAGACCGGTCGTCGCGTCTGCGGCTTGAAACGCCGCCCGGGACCAGCCTTTCGGCCAAATACCATCGAGAAAGTTCGGACGCAGATGCTCCCCGGCGCTGCTAGCCAGACCCATGCCGAACATGGAGACCGCGATCATGCCGATGACGCCGGCCTGGGGCGCGCCGAGGACGCCGGACCCGCGCACAAGGCGGGCGCCGACGTCGAACATCAACGCCGCCGCCATAAGCGCGAAAGCCAGCAGGCATGCGATCCGTTCAATGCGGTCAAACACCGCCAACAACGCTGCAGGTTTCATGGGGCCGCCCGCTCGTCGCCGTGACGCATTATGCGATGCGTGTCCTGATAATATATCATATGGTTTAATCTCGCATCGCTGTTTGAGATGTCATCGCCGCGTAGGCGCGTTTGCCTTCCAGGATACGCGCATAGGTCTCCTCTGCACGGCCGCCGACTTTCGCGATCATGCGCCGGGCCACCTTATCGGCTGTGGCGGCTTTCCACTCGGCCCGCACCTCCGGCGTCAGGGTGTGGATGACGATCCCCTCTTTTTCCATTTCCATCAGGGCGAACGCCACAAGGTCTCTGACGCCCGCCCGGGCCTCCGCCGACGACATCCAGGCGTTGGAGAGCGTCTCGCGCTGGGCCGGCGTCGTTGCGTCGTACCAGTCTTTGTTCACCACAATCGCGCCCGTGTCGTAGGAATGGCGCGTCAGGGTCAAATCCGTCGAGTACCGACGGGTGACGAAAAAGTGGAACACCGTGCTCGACAGGCCGCCCTGCACAAGGCCGGTTTGCAGGGCCGGCACCAGGTCGGCGCTGGACAGGGGAATCATGTCGGCGTCCACGGCGTCCAGAAAGTATTGCGCGGAGATATTGGGCGAACCGCGCAGCTTGCGCCCCGCCGCATCGGCGGGCGTCAAGATGGGCTTGCCGCCGTTCGTGTAAATATTCGTCCACCCCACCTCGACCCACTGGAGGATGCGCAGCCCCTTTTCGGCGAACAACTCATTGAAAAAGTCGAACAGATATTCGTCGTAGATGAAATCCACCTCCTCCGTCTCATCGAACAGAAACGGCGCCATGGCGATCGTCAGTTCAGGAACGGTGGAGGCGAGCCCCTGGAGCGCCATGCCGCCGATATGGGCCCGGCCCCGGCGCAGGTCATGGAGCATTTGCTCCTCCCCGCCGAGCTCCCCGTGAATGTAATAGGCGATATCAAGGTCCGGCGCCTCGTCGACATTGGCCTTGAAGTGCATCCATTGCTGGTGCCAGACCGAGCCCGGCTGGGCGAAGGCGACGGCGCGCCCATAGTATGGCGCGTCCGCCTCTTCATCGTTGGCGAGGGCGATGCTGGCGCAGCTCGCCCAGAGGGCGAGGGCGGCGAGGAGGAAACGGCGTAAAAACAAAAGACCACCCGACAGGTTTCGGCCCGCAGGCCCGTCAATTGTCATAAACATAGATCATTTCCGACGAAAAGGGCAATTTGCGGCTTCAGTGGGGGTGCGCAAAGTCTCAAGGACATGCGCTGAGCGTCATCCCAGCGAAAGCTGGGTCCAGGGGCGGTATATTCTGAGCTTGCGGCCCCTGGATCCTGACTTTCGTCAGGATGACATCCTGCGCGTGAGGCGCCCATGAAGAGCACATCAAAAGGCTCACATTACTGCATGCGTCAAATAACGCCGGTTTTCGCCAGTTTCTCGATGACGTCTTTTTGACGTTTCACGAAATAGCTGCGATCCGGGATGACGACGTCGCCCTTTTCAAGGAGACCGTTCGGCCGATGAACCTCCTGCTTCGCGTAGGTCTCGGCGTAAACCTGCAGCGGTTGGCGGGCCAAAAGATTGCCCATCCCGGGCTTGCGGCGATACCGGCGCAAAGCGGCCAGGTCGATCTCGGCGTAGGCGTTGATGCTTTCCCCGTAGCCCGCTTCACTGAGAACATTCCCGCGATAATCGACCACTTTCGAGCCGAAATCCGTTGAGCCTTCCAGGACCGGGGACCCCGTAATGCCCGCGGAATTCGCCGATACGACGTAGGCGAGGTTTTCAATGGCCCGCGCCTGTTTGGCGACGTTTTTGATGGTGACCTGGTTGCTTCCGGCCTCGCTGGAGGAATGGACAAGCACCTCCGCCCCCCGGGCTGCGACGCAGCGGGCGATTTCCGGGTAGAGGATTTCTTCCGACGCTACGGCGCCCAAGCGGCCGATCTCGGTCTCCGCCACGGGAAACAGCGCGTCAGCGCCGTAAATGTCCAGATACTTATCCAAGACATCGTAGGGCGACGGCGAATACATCGAGATCAAACGCCTGTAGCGCAGGACAAGATCGCCGTTTGGGGCGACGACGAAGGAGGCTTGAAAATAAAAGTCCGGAAAATGCGGATCCTTTTCGTAAGCGTTCCCGGCGATATAGGTCCCGTGCTTCTGCGCAATTTCCCCGATGGCGTCGTATTCCGCCCCGTCCATGTCGATGGAAGCCTTATCCCGCCATTCAGCCAACGTTTCGCCGAACGGATGGCCGGTCATGAAGTATTCCGGCAGCACGACGAGCTTGATGTTGGGGCCATGGAACAGGACCGCGCCGCGGATCGCCTCATCCGTGCGTTTAAGGGCGTCGGCCACCATAAGGCGAGCATCTTCCTGTGTTTTGGCGGCGATGAGCGAATCGCAACGAATTTGCATTGCGATGGCGTAATAGGCGTCTATAGAAGGGTCAGACATGGCGCTCCCGTTAAATCGGCGTTAAATCGCATGAATTTAAATGGTATATCATTGATACTATTCCGCGATAGCCTTAGCATGGCGTAAGATGAGTGAGGACGCCGCAAATCGTAGCGGCGTACGACAGTGACACAGACAGTGACAGAAACAGTGATTTCCCCGTCCGTTGAAGCCCAATCAGACCTGTCGGAGATTGACGGCTCTCTTCCGACGCCGCTGTACCACCAGATTTATACGGTGCTGAAGAACCGCATCACCAACGGCGTTTATCCGTTCAACACGGTCCTGCCGGGGGAGCAGGAGTTGTGCAAATCCTTCGGCGTTTCCCGCATCACCATCAAACGCGCTCTGGGAGAACTTGCAGCGGAGGGGGTTGTCTCCCGCCATCGCGGCCGGGGCACGGTGGTGCGGCTGCACCTGCCCTCTCCTATTGTCAAAGCGAATTTTGACGGCCTTTTGGAAAACCTCATCCAGATGGGCGTCAACACGGATGTGAAACTGCTCGAATTTTCCGAGATGCCAGCCCCTGCGGTTATTGCTGAGTCCCTGGAAATCGCAGAAGGCGATAAAGTCCAGCATTCGATCCGCCTGCGCCTGATTGAGGGGGCGCCTTTTTCTTACCTGCGCACATATCTTCCCATGGACATCGCAAAGCCGATCAAGAAAAAGGACCTGACGTCAACGCCCTTGCTGACTCTGTTGAAACGCTCGGGCGTCAAAGTGAACAGCGCCCGCCAAACCATCACCGCCGTCGCGGCGGAGCCTGCCGTGGCCGGGGCGCTGGAATTGTCAGTGGGGGCGCCTGTTTTGAAAATCATCCGGGTGATTAAGGACGATGAACTGCGTCCCGTACAATGCATCGTCGCATTCTACCGTCCGGACCGATACGAATACGAAATGAAGTTGAGCCGCGACGACGGCTCAGATGAAAAGCTCTAGCGCTTCACGGGCCATATGCTGTTTTCCTCAAAGTCTGACGCCGCACGCAAGCTGAAAGCGCGCAACCCGCGCACCGGAAAACTCGATTACACCTTCACAGCGCCGGGCGCAGAAGCGCTTGGCGAGATCGTATCCAGCGTGCGGGCCGCTCAACCCGCTTGGCGCGACAGCGGCGTTCAAGCCCGTGCGGAGGTTCTGGGCGCCTGGAAAGCCGAGCTTGAAGCGCGCAGCGACGCCCTGATCGCAGCCCTCGCCGCGGACACCGGCCGAAACGCCATCGCGCAGCAGGAAGCGTTCGGTTTCCTCGCCAACATTGACCGTTGGCGCGCCGAGGCGCCGGCGCTCCTGCAGACCGAAACGCGCCCCTCGAAATTCCACGCGGATATAGAGCTGCAAACCCGCACGGCGCCCTATCCCGTGGTCGGGGTGGTCAGTCCCTGGAATTTCCCGTTGATCCTCTCCTTTATCGACGCCGTACCGGCTCTCCTCGCGGGCTGCGGCGCGGTGATCAAGCCGAGCGAGGTGACCCCGCGTTTCGCAGAACCTTTGATGGAGGCGGTGAACGCCGTGCCGGAACTGGCGAACGTGCTACACGTCGTTCCGGGAGATGGAGAGACCGGCGCCGCCCTCATTCCGCTGACGGACGTTGTGGCCTTTACGGGCAGCGTCGTGACGGGCCGCAAGGTGGGCGAAGCAGCGGCGAAGGCCTTTATCCCGGCGTTTCTGGAGCTGGGCGGCAAGGACCCGAGCCTTGTTTTCCACGGCGCCGACCTTGACCGGGCCACAACGGCGCTGTTGCGCGCATCCGTGATCGCCACGGGCCAGGCTTGTCAATCGATCGAACGCATTTACGTCGAACGACCGTCTTTCGATGCGTTCGTCACGGCCCTGACGGAAAAGGCCAAGGCGACGCCCCTCAGCCATCCGGACCCGAACGCCGGGATCGTCGGGCCTTTGATTTTTGAAAAGCAGGCCGAGATCATCGCCGCTCACCTGAAGGACGCCGTCGACAAGGGCGCCGTCATTCACTGCGGCGGGGAGGTGCAGACCCTCGGCGGCGGCAAATGGGTCGCGCCGACGGTGGTGACGAACGTCAGCCACGACATGCGTTTGCTGACGGAGGAGACCTTCGGTCCCATCATGCCGGTTATGCCCTTCGACACGGCCGATGAAGCCGTCGCCCTCGCCAACGACACCGCCTACGGCCTGTCGGCGAGCGTATTCGCGGCGACGGACGAGGCCGCCATCGCCATCGCCGAGCGCATCGACGCCGGCGGGATCAGCATCAACGACGCCGGGCTGACGACGATGGTCCACGAAATCGAAAAGAGCGGCTTTAAAGCCTCCGGCCTTGGCCCCTCCCGCATGGGCCCCACGGGTCTCACGCGGTTCCTGCGCCGCAAAGCGCTTTACGTGAACCGAGGCGACGTCGCGCCCATCGCCATGGCGACGGAAGGCCAGTGATCAGCCCGAGCGGCGCTCCTCGCACAGGGTGCGTTTGTACAGTTTGCCGTCCTTGAACCAGTGCCAGGTGCGCGAGCGATGGTGGTCGTCGGCGCCCATCAGAATAATCTCGAAAAACGACGCTCCGGGCTCGTCCTTTCGGTCGAGATTTAACAGCACCGCCCCGTCTTCGGTCTCCCAGGCGCGGCCGGAAAACGTCTGCGTGTCCCACCACAACGCGCCGTCGCGGTAGACCGCCGGCAGCTCCGCCCGCGCCTCCCGCCCGTTGGGCCATGTAAAATGGTTGCGCTGGACATAGTCCCAGTCGCCCTCCTCGGGAAACAGAACCTCCACACGGCTTTCGTGGACGTCGAGGGTCCGGCCCTCGGCGTCGATATGGCGATAGACGCCGCGCCAAACCCCTTTGTGGCGATAAGCCGCCGGCATGCGGCGCGCCATGGACTGGGTCATGATCCGCTTGCATCCTTTGCATCCAAAAAGGTCAACACCTCTGAAGCGATCGCCTCCGCGCCCTGCTCCATCACCGCGCCGGTGATGTCCAGCCGTTCGCACAGTCGCGCCCCGGGCGCGATGGCGGCGGCGGCGCGAGTTGGCTCCAGGAGGAAGGATTGCGTGGCGATGAAAAGCGCCGGTGCGGCGAGCTTTGGGAAAGCTTCCTCGCAAGGGTAGGAAAAAGCCGCCTGAAACCCGTCGGCGCCGTTCTCCCCGGCCCGCAACTGTTCGATGAAAAGGTCGAAGGCCCGCACAAGGGGCATGGCGTCGAGCCGCCGCGCCACGCTGAAGGCCCAGGCGTCTTCAAGACATGCAAGCTCCGGCGTTAACTGAAGCCCTCGCCCGATTTTCGCGCGCATCTCGGCGCGGGCCTTGGCCTCAAAATAAGGACAGTCGATCAGGGCGAGCCGCCGCACGGCCCCCGGCGCGGCGCGGGACAGTTCAGCACCGACAAGACAGCCAGTGTGAAATCCTAAAATATCCGTAGGCGTATTTTCTCCATAGAGGGCGTTGAGAACAGCGCGCGCAGCGGCGGCGTAATCGCAGATTGAACTCGTCCCGCCGCGGTCCGAGCCCCCATAGCCGGGATAGTCGAGGGCGACGACATCGCGCGCATCCTGCAAGAGCGGCGCGATGGTGGAGAAATAATGGCCGCTGTAGGGAACCGGATGGAGACATAAAAGCGGCGGCGCGGCGGACGCCTTGCGCGCCGTCCACGTCCGCACATGAAGCTGGCCATGGGGGCCGTCGACATAGCGCCGGGCGCCGCCTTGTTCGCTTGCGGTCACGGCGCGCCATCCGCCTTTATACGCTGAAGCTCGCGATTATAATTGCGCCGGGTGATCGGGGCGAGGGCGAGAGCCGGCAAACCGAACAGCACCGGCAACAGCGCCATGGAATAGCGGATATTCTCCTCTCCGAAGACCATGTCCGTAATCAGACCCACCGCCGTCGGCCCCAGCAACAGGCCGGCGAGGCTGATGCACATGAAGTAGAACGCAACCGTCTGTGCCCGAATTTCCCGCGGCGTGATGTTAAGGAGCGCGGTCACCCCCGTGGCGGACACCATGGCGATGCCCACCGTATTCAATCCCAAAAAGAAAAACGCAAGGGGCCCCGTCGGCATCAAAGGCGCCGCCGCGCCCGTGGGCAGGATGATGATCGCACCGATGATGGCGATGACCAGGGGAGCATCCTCAACGCCTTTCTTGTAGTATTTATCCGACAACCAACCTGAGATGTTCACAGCAAGCGGGCCGATGGAGAGGGTGACGATGGCGTTTACATAGGCGTATTGCTCCGCTGACCAACCGTAGGTCCGGATGAAAGTCGCCGCCAGCCACCCCTGACTGTAGGCGATGATCGTCATATAACAGAAGATCGTCAAAAACGCGCCGAACACGGCCCACCTTTTGCCCACATAGCCGAGCATGTCCCACAGGCTCGCGCCGCCCGCCCCGCCGATGGCGGCGGGTTTGGCCTGTCCGCGCCGCTTCGGCTCCTTCAAAACAAAGAACAGCGCCGCAAGTCCCAATCCGGGCAGACCGACAATGAAAAACGTCAATTGCCAGGGCGCGACGACGCCGATCAGGGGCAATTGAATTTCCGGCGCAGATTTCGCCCAGATGAGGACGCTGGCGCTGACAAGAGAGGCGATCCCCGCGCCGAGGGACAGGGCGGCGGTGTAAAAGGCGATGGGACGGCCGCGTTTTTCCGGCGGGAAACTGTCGGAAATCATCGACATGGCGCAGGGGCTTAACGTCGCCTCCCCGACGCCGACGCACATCCGGGCGATGAACATGTGCCAGAACCCTTTGGCGAGGCCGGAAGCCGCCGTGGCGGCGGACCACACCGCAACGCCGATACCGACGATCCAGGTGCGCCGTTTTCGATCGGCGAGCCAGCCGAGCGGCAGGCCCATGGTTGCGTAAAAAATCGCGAACGCCGGCCCGAGCAGGAGACCGATCTGGGTGTCGGTCAGCCCGAGATCCGCCTTGATCGGCTCCACAAGCAGACCGAGCACGTATCTGTCCACAAACGAAAAAACATAGGCGACTGTCAGCAGCCCCACCATGTACCAGGCGTAACGAGGGTCCGGATAAGGCTCCGCGTCCGTCGTGGGGTGAGATGTGTCAGGGTTTTGCGTTTGCGTCATGGGGCGCCCCGAACCGCTGTTAATCCGCGGCTTTTGTGATGTGGTAAATGACGACGAGATTGTCGTCGGCGTCGACAATGCCGACCTCCCGCCCCTCGCGCCCGTCCTGGGTGACGAGTTTGCTTTCGTCGTACACGTGAAAACCTTTGGCGCGCGCCGCCGCGACAACGCCGTCAATATCGGGGATCTCCAGAACGATGGCGGCCCGGCGCGGGACCGACGGCTGCGGCGTCTTTGCGTTTTTGATCTCCGTCAGCGCCATCACCCGCGGCTGGTCCGGCGCGCTCAGAACGACGAACCGCATTGCAGCCGCTCGATCGATTTCAAAAACAGAGTAGGAATAAGACTCCTTGGCGGAGTTTTTTGTAGAAGCTATGGAAAATCCCAGCACACCACAATAAAGCTCCAACGCCCTGTCGAGGTCTTTCACCAGGTAATTCGCCCGCTGAAACCGTAAGGCAGGTTTATCCGTCATGGGCCCCTCTATTCCTTATCGCTGTCAATTTTCACGACCTGATTGATTTCGTAAAAATATCCGTCCGGGTCGAAAATCGAGACGCTGACGAAATGTTTCATGCGCCCGTCGGCGCCGGCCGTGGACCATTCGCGGGGATCGGCGAAAATTCTGGTTCCTTTGGCCTTGGCGCGCTCCCAAACGCCTCTGGCGTTTTCAGACGCGATGACGAACACCGGCATGCCGAAATGCACGCGATCGGGAACCTCTTCAGGCGTCGACATGGGCGGGTCCACCCACTGCAGCAAACCGATCATGCCGATGACAGGGTCCTCGGCCTTCAAGATCACCAGTCGCGTGACATCGCCCTTCTTTCCTGCAGCCAGCCCCTCCCCAGACAGAATAAATTCGTTATCATACCACACCTCAAGGCCGAGCACGTCCCGATACCAGGCGACGGAAACGTCCATATCGCGCACAAAAAGGGTCGTTCGCTTAATGATGTTTTCCAAGGGCGCCTCATGTTTATCGACAGCGGTCATAACCACTTTTCTTTAAATGGTATATCTTTATGATGTTTGGCGCTAGGCTCTCGGCGTAAAAATGCGGGAATAAGGAAGCGGCGATGGCGAAGACGAACACGAGGACCCATGCCCGACTGCGCGGCGTCACGCGGCGCAAAACCCTCATCGGTCTTGGCGCGCTGGGCCTCGCCCCGGCGTGCGCTGCGCCGGCCCGTTTGTCGCGGGCGCGCCGCTCTGACGTCATCGTCATCGGCGCGGGGCTTGCCGGTCTCACGGCGGCGCGGCGGCTTGAGGCGGCGGGCTATGACGTTGTGGTCCTGGAGGCGGCTGGCCGCATCGGCGGGCGGGCCTATACGGGCGCCGACCTTCCGGACCGGCCGGAATATGGCGGCGTCCAGGTCGGCGGCGCCTACGTCGCCCTGCGCAACCTTGCGGCGGAGGTCGGGGTCGATATCGCCCCCTACCCATACGCCGATCGGCTGAGGGACGGTTGCTACCATGTGAACGGCGCGACCATGGCGCCGGAGGTCTGGCCGGACAGCGCCGCGAACCGCCTCGCGCCAGAGGAACGGGCCGTAGCGCCAGTGGCGCTGCTGCCCCGCCTGCTTGGGCCTCACAACCCCTTGAAAGACGCCGACGACTGGACGGACCCCGCCTTCGCCGGCAAGGACAGATCCCTTGACGCCACCCTTGAAGCGCTTGGCGCCTCGCCGGAGGCGCGACGCCTCGTCGCTGCGAACGCCAACGTCAACGATCCCCGGGCGACCTCCGTCATGGGAATATGGCGCGGGCAATATCTGTGGAGCCATGGCGGCGGCGCGGACGTGATTGTCGGCGGGACAAGCCGCCTGCCGGAGGCGATCGTCGCCCGCCTCTCCGCGCCCCCTATTACAAACGCGCCCGTCGCCGCGATCGACGAAGACGATACGGGTGTTCAAGTGACGACGGCGGACGGATGGCGGTTCGCCGCGCCCTTTTGCATCGCCACGGCGCCGTTGCCTATTCTGCGGTCCATGAAGCTGTCGTTCCCCATGGACGCAGATTTCATCGACGCCGTCAGAACCGCGGACAGCACGAAAGTCACGCTGCTGTTCGTCGACGCCGAACCGTTCTGGGACGATGATGGGCTCGCCCCGTCGATGTGGACGGACGGCCCCCTGGACCGGCTGTTCCTGCGCCTTTCCCGGGACGGCGAGAAAATCGGCTACAAAATCTGGCTGAACGGCGCGGAAGCGGCGGCGGTGGACGCCCTGTCCGAGGTGGAGGTCGCGCGGCTTGTCGAGACTGAACTCGCGCGCATGCGCCCGGCGTCGAAAGGCCGTATACGATATGCCAAACGAGTGAGCTGGGGTGCGAACCCCTATGCGGGGGGCGGCTACGCCGAATGGCCGGCGGGGCAAACCGCGCGCCTGGCAACCGCCGTGCGGCGGCCCCAGGGGCGGGTCCATTGCGCCGGAGAACATGTCAGCCCGATAACCCCCGGCCTCGGCGGCGCCGTTGCTTCGGGTGAAACAGCGGCCGAAGCCGTGCGACGGCGTCTCGTCGGATAAACGGGGCTACATGTCTTCTCTGTAGGCGAAGGAGCTTTTATCGACCGTGCAGCTCGCCTGCATCCAGCGCAGATTGACCGCCACACGCTCCGCATTCGCCTCGTTCCAGGCATATGAAACCGCGGATGCGTCCTTGTCCTCATGAACGTAAAGCGTCAGCGAGTCCCGGTTGCGGCCATAGGGCCATTTCACATTGCGCATGCGGATGTAAACGGTCTTCGGCCGCCGTTCATCCGTGGAGATCTCCGCCCAATCGCCATTGTCGTGGATGGCGACGTCGCGCACGAAGGTCCAGTCCTCGCCGTTGCGCTTTTTCACCGCGACCCAGCATTTGAAATCCCGGGCGCGGTTGTTTTTATGGGGAACGCCGGCCTTATTGCCGAAAACGTACGCGCCGTCCTCATCCTCCGCCTGGTCGCTGATCCAGATTTTGTGTTCCGACAGGAACAGATCGTCCGTGATGAAAATACGCTTGCCAGAGCGTTCGGAGACAAAGGAGCAGGCGCGCGGTTTCATATATCCGACGAACTGCCCCGCCTGGCGACGCCAGTACACCTCGCAACCGGGTCTGGCGATCATGTCGTCGGGCCCGAGACCTTCCAGCTTCGACGGGTCGAGGTGAGCGTCCAAAAGGGTCTCCGGCGCCTTTGGTGTGAAAATCGTCAGCCGTATGGCGTTTTCTTCATAATCCGGCGTAAAGGCGTAGACCCTTTGGCGATAGACCTTCGAGGGATCGTTATCGCCGTATTGCTGGACATAAAATGTCTCTCCGGAAAAACCGTCGAGTTCGACGGGAAAGAAAATACTGTGAATGCGGCCGTTGCGCGCCTCCTCCGGCGTGTCGAGGAGATTTTGAAAATAAACCTGCTCCTGATTGTCATACCGCCCCGGGAACCATTCCATCATGACCCGGAAATCACGATCGAGAACGTCGTTCGGCCCTGGAGACGTCTGTGCATTGACGCCGAAAGCGAAACTGAAGAACGCCGCCGCCAAAGTTATCAATCGAATGATCATGCATCGCCCCTTTTCTGACGCGTCTTAAAGCATCGCCGCATCAACCGGAAATAAAGCGACGCGTTAAAGCCTTGTGGTTACGCATTTCCGGACGCTCAACCGGCATCCACTTGAACTCGAAATGCTTTAAAAAGAAAAGGGCGGCGACCCCAAGTCGCCGCCCTCTTTATTGGACCCACCCCGTGTGCGCCTTAAAAGTTCGCCGTCGCAGTGACGCCGAAATGACGGCCACGGCGCAACGTACCGACGAAAGAGCGCTTGAACGTGTCAGCGCCGTCAGCGTACCGCAGGACAAGGGGCGTGGAGTCTTCATCAAGAAGGTTCTTACCCCACAGACGGAGTGTAAAGCGATCGTTGCTGACGCCAAGGCGTGCATCCATCAGCATAGTGTTGCCCGTTTCAGCAAGATTGTGAACTTGCGCAAACTTGCTCGATTCATAGGACATGTTCCAACCCGTGAACCATTCCCAGTCGTTCAACAATGGGCGGACATAGTCCACATCCATAAACAATTGATGTTCAGCTGTCCTCGGAATTTGATTGCCGACGATAGAGCCGAATACTGGCGGGTTATCCGTTGTCGAACAATCATCGACAATATCAGGGAATTGGAACCCTGTAGAACAATCCACAAGGCCGTTATCCGCTACATCATTTAAGACGCCTTGGTTTTGGTCGGTGCCTTCTGTAAATTCTGAGTCCGTATAAGCGTAATTCACTGTAAAGGTCAGGCCGTCCCACATTGCCGGGCGGGCGATAAAGCTAGCCTCAAGGCCCATTATTTCAGCATCGCCGGCGTTCACCGTCGCCGATGTCGTGTTTACTCCGCTGCGAGCGTTTTGGGTCAGCTGATACCCTTCGATCTCATTGAAGAACGCCGCCAGGTTCAAAGTAATCTGCCCATCGGCAAGTACATTTTTCGTACCGATTTCGTAAGACCAGACTTCCTCTTCATCAAAGGTCGGCAAGCCAGCCTCAATGGCGACTGTGCCATTGAAACCTCCGGGTTTGTTGCCCCGCGCCGCCAAGACATAGAAGAAATTTGTATCTGTAGCCTTGAAGTCGAGCGTTATGCGCGGGTTGAAAGACGTGAATGTCTCCTCAGCTTGAACGATGTTTTCGACCGGTCCGCCAAGATCTTGAACAACAGCTGTTTGCTCAATCTTTTCTTCAGCATAGCGGCCTTCAAGGGTCACGCCGATTTTATCCGTCAACTCGTATTCAAAAAGACCGAAGACGGCGATGTTCTGGGTGTCAAGATCATTGGTGTCGCGCGGCACTGTGATGGTTGGGCCGAACAATGGAATAATCGAGTTACAGATCGGGTTGAGGTTACAAAGCGCGTTCTGCTCCGCCAGCGCGGCTCCAAAATTTGCAGCTGCAATGCCCGTAGCTCCAGCAGGAAGCGTACGAATATCTTTGCTTTCGCTTTTTTCGTCGAAATAGTAAGCGCCTAAGATTGTGTGCACACGATCATCGACATACTCAAGACGCAATTCCTGGGAAAAATCCCGTACTTCGCTCTCGTTTGCGAACGTGAAGTCTACAGTATCGCCAACATAAGCGTATGTGAAAGGCGGGAATGGCGTTGGGCTGATGCTAAGCGGCACGCCGTTGATGTCGCCGAATGGAAAGCCGCCTGGCGTGAACACCGCAGTTTGGAACGATGTCGGCTGATAGTCGCCATCGGTGAGGTCTATTTCGTCGGTGCTGTTGTACCCGGTGATTGACGTAAGCGTCAGCCTGTCGCTGATGTCGTAATCAACAACCAAACTTGTCTGCAGGTCTTCGATTTCACGGCCAGCATTATCGCCGATCTGAACGGAATAATCAGTGCTGACATCGCGAGGTTCTACGACGCCGCAGAAATAGCGACCGTCGCCGCCATAAAGGGTTCCGTTGTCAAAGAAGCAATTGTTTTCCGATGCCGCCTGGTGGAACAAGGCTGGCTGACCGTCGTCAAGCTCGGAATAGTAGACCCGACCCCGGGCGCGCAGGCGATCCGTCGGCGTCCATTCGACGACGCCGGAAAAAGACATTGATTCTTCTTCGCCGATGCTCGATCCATCGAACTGGTTTGTGTATTCGCCGCCGAACTCATAGTACCGCGCGGTCAGACCAGCTGATAATACGCCTGGAATAATCGGTCCCTTAACGGTGCCAGACACTTCATACTGATCATCTTCAGCCGCTTCGACCTGAAGTCGGCCAGACCACTCGTCCCCGGGGGATTTCGTAATGATATTAATTGCGCCTGAGTAAGTGTTTCGTCCGTAGAGCGCGCTTTGCGGTCCCTTTACAATTTCAACACGCTCAATGTCGTTGATGTCGTACCCCGCGATTGATCCGGAAATATAAACACCATCAATAAAGTAGGATACGCCCGAATCGCCAAGAATATTCGCCTGACCACGGATAACAGGGCGATTGGAGTTGCGGCCAAATTCATTATCAAATGACAAACCGGCGGTGGTTTTAGCAATGTCGGAAAGGTCTTGTAGCGCGAGATTATCAATTGCCGCCGAGCTTACGACGGACACCGCAACGGGGACTTCCTGAAGGTTTTCTTCCTGTTTCCGCGCCGTCACCGTGATTATGTCGCGCTCGCTCGCCGCGTCATCCTGCGCCAGCGCCACGCTTGGCGCGAGTGCTGTTGTTGAAAGTAAAAACGACGTCAAAGCGACGGATTTAAGTGTATTGGAGTATGTTTGCATTGTTGGTGTCCCCTCCCTGGATGTGCCGCCTTTGCCTCGACCGGCGCCAGGCGCGTTAAATGGCATAACATTATACTTATCACAGTTTTGCAAAGGCTAAAACGGCCCTCTTTTTGTTTGCCGGCTCGCCGTTGCGTTGAAGCCACACCGCGTTTGCTACCGTGGCGAAATGACAAAATCCTTTGGATCAAGGGGAACGTTCACCCGGAACACAGGCCATCGGATGTCGTTGGTTTTTCGGCCGTCATAATACAGACGCACCCGGGTCGGCTGACGAAATCTTGGATTCTCATGCCAGTCGAAGTCGGAATAGACGCGATGGTGCCAGCCCCGGGGCGTGTCGAAGCCGACCATGCGAATCTCGTAGCCCTCTTTATCTATGCCGAAGATCGTCTCTTTGCCGGCCGGGTCCGTGACCTGCACAATGTAACAGGCGCGTCCTTCAACCTGATCGTCCGCAAGGCGGTCGACGGAGAACCCTTCCCCGTCTGCGAATCGAATGATTCCGAAACCGAACGCCGCCGACCATTGCTCGGTGGCGACGGCGTCATCGACACGGCCGTTCCGATCATAGGTGTCGACGCCGTCGAAACTGATCTGAAAGACGATTTCGCCTTTTGCATATGCGTCGAAGCGCACCATGCCGTTGGCCGCATGGGCGTCATCGGATTGCGTCGGCAGAATGCGCCGCATGACATATCGGTCGACATGGGTCTCCTCGCTAAAAAGGCCGTCCGCATACATCCGCATATCGCCCTCGAAATAAAGGGTTTTCGGACGCTTCCAGGCCGCCCCGCCGGCCGCCTCCGTCGCGCGCGCAACGATCTCGCCGCCGGTCAGATCCGGCGTGTTGGCAGAAGCGGCGCCAACAGTCAGGAACGTTGCAATCACCGACAGCGCTTGCAATTTCATCATTTTCATGGCGGCTCCGTCTTGTTCCAATCGCTTTTTTCACAATCGAGCCTGTCTCGGCCTTGGCAAATGATATGCTTTTATGCCAATTATAGAAACCTATCGAGGGAGACAGTGCATGTTAAAATATTTTCTCGCCGCCGCAGGGGTTTGCGCCGCCCTGTCTGGCGCTAAGGCTTTTGCGGAGCTTGACCCCAACACGTCCGCTGACGCGCTCCAGATTTCCCGCAAAATCATGTGCTCCACGGTAGATGGGGAGCCGATCACCTATTGGTGGGAAGGCCGGGCTTTTTCACGCCGCCTGGGCGAAAAAGACAAGCTCCTGTTCCTGGTGGAAGGTATGAACGTGCGCGCCTGCAGCGCCGTTGAAGACGCCAAACGCGGCAAAGGGTTTAAGCTCGTCTCCCGCGAAATCCTTCTCTACAAGGACCCGAAAACCGGAAAAGTCCTGTCCAAATGGGACAATCCATGGTCCGGCGAAACAGTCGACGTTCTCCATGTGGCGAACGATCCCGTGAATTTCACTATGTATGCGAAGGAGAGCGATGGATCTGCGTTGAAATGGCGGGGGCAGATTAAAAATGGGCTCTGGCGGCAGTCTTCGACCGTACCGCTGTTTTATAAAAACCCCCTCACCGCCTCATATGAAGCAGAAATCGGGGGCGCCTATCACGCCACGGAAATGTTCAACTTCTTCGGCGATGCCGACGATTTGCTCGACCCCGATAAAACGACAGCCAAGACCCATGTGAGTTGGGAGCGAATGTCGGACTGGCTGCCCTGGATGAAAATGAGCGGCCGGGATGGAATAATTTATATGCATACGGCTGGTTTGAAACTGAACGCATGGGACGAGCTGTCTGACACAATGAAGGCTGAGATCCGTAAGCATTATCCTGAGTACGCCGGTCCGCCGCCTTTGGACGACGACCGGCGCAACGTCACGAGCTGGTCCTATTACAAAGATGTTTCCGAAGGCGTCATAAAAGCCCCGAAACGATAGACCACTTCTTTAAATCCCCAAACTTTACACGCCCCGCTTTATGCGGGGCGTTTTTTTGCTTCCAAAAGCGAATGAGATTGGGCGGGACAGAATTATAAAAATAAAAGAAATCTTGTGATTTTTATCGTAAAAAGCCGTAAAATTACAAAAATAAACGAGAAGAAGGCCGCATAACGTGAAATTCGATCGCATCGATATAAAAATATTATCCGAGTTGCAAAAGGACGCTGCGCAATCTGTCGCTGCAATTGGCGAAAAAGCTGGATTATCGCAAAACGCCTGTTGGCGTCGCCTGAAACGTTTTGAAGATGAAGGCGTCCTCGATAAGAAAGTCGCGCTTCTAAACGAACGTGCGTTGGGCCTTGGCGTTACGGTCTATGTCACCATTCGGACGAACCAGCACACGCAGGACTGGCTTCAGGCCTTTGCAAAAGGCGTTCAGTCCATACCGGAAATCATTGAGTTTTGCCGCCTCAGCGGGGAAGCAGATTACCTGTTGAAGGTCGTGGTGCGCGACATACAGGATTACGACCGGGTTTACAAAAAACTGATCGCGGTCGCGCCCTTATCCGATGTGTCATCGTCCTTCGTGATGGAGCGAATAAAGTTCACAACCGAATTGCCTCTGCCCGCCCCCGGCGCCTGAACCGGTTCTACGATATCCGCTGCAACCACTTTTTCAAACTGCGGACGCACCACCGCTGCACTGTCGATCACATTGACGCGTTCGACCTGGGGTTGCTCCGTGACGATATCCTCCTTGTCCATTCCTGGAACGGAGAACATGGCGACCATCGCAAAGGCCGCGCTGACCATGGCGGCCAGCAATTGCGGGGTCACAGCACCGCGGCGACGTTCCTGCTGGGGCTCAGCTTCCGCGTCAAGGCCCGAGCGAAAGGCCACCAGCTCCGTATCTTCGAAGGCAGCCGGACGGATATCTCCTTTTTCCGTTGCGCCGTAAGTGCTCTGCATGGCCTCGGCGAAACCGCTGCGCACGCCTTTCGATAGGCACACGTTGTAATCGATGCGCCCGATCACCCAATTGTACCCCGCCTTGCGGAGGGCTTTGTCATAAGCAAGCGGCCCATATGTTGCGACCACAGCGTCAAAGACAGCGATGTCGGGGCCGAACAAGTCAATAACCGCATCCAGGGAAACGATCCGCACCATCAGCGCTGCGCCCCCGCGGTCGACGTCCATCGTCTGGAACACAAGACGCGACAGCGCTCGATCCATCGCAATGTCGACGCTGTCCGTGACGAGGATATCGCCAGCGTCTGAAATCGGCCCGCCGAGGACATGGGCGGCGATCAGGCGCCTCAACTCCCGCGGAAAGTCCGTGTCCAGCGCACGTATGAGCGCCTGTAAATCACCAGCCGTGACATCGTCGGATTTTCGGCGCGCCGGCAGCGGATTTTCAGAGGGCGAGACGGTGAGATCGAACGTATAAGGCGCGTAGACGGGCATCGTTTTAACCTCTTTACACGACTGTCACATTTAACCGTGCGCACTGGGCGCGGGCGAAATCATATCTTTGTTTAAATATAACGGGAATTAACCACAAAGAAGCCGGTCTGAACACTAAAAATACGTCCAAATGCGCCGCTAGAGCATCATTTTTTCAATCGGCAGCACCAAAATCGCCTTTGCGCCCTCTTTTTTCAACTTTTCGAGGGTGCTCCAGAACACAGATTCCCGGCATACGGCATGTATCGCCACCTTGTCGGGCTGGCCCGCCAGCTCCAAAATCGTCGGCGCTTCAGCTCCAGGGAGAATTTCACGAATGGCTTCAACCGACGCGCGCGGCGCATTCATCATCACATATTTCGATTCACGAGACTGGAGGACGCCGCGAATGCGCACCAGGAGCGCTTCAAAGATCGATTGTTTCTCCGGCGATAAAGATAAAGCATTCCGTACAAGAACTGCTTCGCTTTGGAAAATCGTCTCAGCCAGTTTCAGGCCATTCGCTTCCAGCGTGGCGCCAGTGGAGACGATATCGCAAATCGCGTCCGCCACCTTTATGCGCGGCGCAACCTCAACGGACCCTTCCATTTTGACGATGTGCGCCGACACGCCGGCTTTCGATAAAAATTCTTTGAGGATCGCCGGATAAGAAGTGGCGACGCGCCGGCCTTCCAGATCTTTAATTGACGTATATTCCTCCGCATTCGCCACAGCCAGGGCCAGGCGGCAACGCGAAAACCCCAATCTTTCTATGATGTCCGCTGCGCTATGGTTGCCATCGGACAAGCGCCATTCCTCAAATACGTTTTCGCCGATGACCCCAACATCGCATACGCCGTCGGCGATAAAGCCCGGTATGTCGTCATCTCTCACAAGCAAAATGTCTATGGGCATTTCCGCCACCCGGGCGTAAAGCTTGTCCCGACCGCGGGAGATGGTGAGGCCGCAAGCTTTCAAAAGCTCAAGACTACCGTCCGACAATCGTCCGGATTTTTGAATTGCAATGCGTAGACGTTGTTCTTCCATATCGGTCCGCTCTCATGCCTGTATTGATGTGTATTTACGGCGCAGCGCGCCGTGATCTATGTCTGCGTCGCAGTGCGCCATAATCTACTTCTGCGTCGCAGTGCGCCGCAATGCGATTCCATAGCCCTGATGGGGCTCATCCTTTAAAAAACGCGCCACCCGCCCCACCGTCGCCGTGGAAGCGCCTGTCGCTGCTGCAATATCCCTGTACGTCATATCCCCTTCATGGAGCAGGCGGGCGATCCGCCAACGCTCCGTAAGGGCCATGATCTCCGCCGGCGTGCATAAATCGCGCAGAAACCGCGCATATTCGTCCGGGGCGCGTAAAGTCCCCAGGGCACGGCATAGAGCAGCGAACTCTTCAGCATGTTCGGCGGCGTCCGATTTAACGTTCATAAGGATTGTGTTAGCACGCTAATACATTGTGTCAAGCTTGAAGGCGTATTCCTAAAGCGCGTTGCAGGCGATGTGGATCACACGAAGGTCGTCTCACGCGCTCAACACAAAGCTTCTAGAGCTGATGGTCGACTCACAAAGCACGCAATCGGCTCTAGAAGCGGCGGCGGCCCGCCCCGGTTCACCTGTTGCAAAGTGCATGTCAGAACAATGCCTTGGAGCAGATTTATGATTCCAAGAGTAGCAAACGCGGCCCAAGTGTTTGGGGCATGTAAATTCCTGGAATTTTCAATAGCCCCCTAAATCTTTTGTGCTAAGACTTTCCGGTTTTTGACGAGAAAGTTCGAAAAAATGTCATCAAAACCGCAAACTGCGTCGCCGGCGGCCTCATCGCTTGATGAAGCGTTGGCTGTCGTTTTGCCGGATCATGCCGCCGGTTGGGACGGCGTATTGCGCACCCCATTTCTACCGGCGGGCAAGCTCAGCGACCTTGCAGGCTGTAATCTATGGGTGAAGTACGAAAACCTGCAATATACCGGCGCATTTAAAGAACGCGGGGCGTTGGCTAAATTAAAAAGCCTGAGCGCGGAAGAACGCGCGCGCGGCGTTATAGCCGCTTCTGCGGGCAACCACGCTCAAGGCGTCGCCCGGCACGCCGCCTTACTCGGCCTGAAAGCAACCATCGTCATGCCGGAGCACACGCCCATCGTGAAGGTTCAACAGACCGAGTCCCTTGGCGCGGAAGTGATTTTGTACGGCGACGCCTTCGACGACGCCAGCGCGCATGCTTTAGAACTGACAAAAGAACGCGGTCTCGTCTTCGTTCACCCCTTTGACGATCCTTACATTATGGCCGGACAAGGGACCATCGCTGCGGAAATGTTGGAAGACGTTCCGGATCTTGATGTTCTCGTTGCGCCGATCGGCGGCGGTGGTCTCCTGGCGGGGATGGCGATGGTGGCGCGCAAGATAAACCCGCGGATTAAGATCGTCGGCGTCCAGGCCGCACTTTACCCTTCCATGTACAACGTTATGAACGCAGACGACGCCCCGGTCGGCGGCAACACGCTCGCCGAGGGTATCGCGGTTCAACAGCCCGGCCACCTCACACGCGCCATTGTCAAAGACCTTGTGGATGACATTGTGCTCGTGGACGAGCGGCAACTGGAACGCGCCTTGTCGCTCTATCTCACGGTGCAGAAAACCCTGGCTGAAGGCGCAGGCGCGGCCGGTCTCGCCGCGATCCTGGCGCACCCTGAGAAATTTAAGGGAAAAAAAGTCGGCACAGTGATCTGCGGCGGCAACATCGATACGCGGCTTTTGTCGTCAATCCTGATGCGGGACCTCGCCCGCTCCGGCCGGATCGCACGGCTCAGGGTGGAGCTCATCGATGTTCCGGGCCAGTTGACCAAAGTGTCCAGCGTCATCGCAGAAGCGCGGGGCAACGTTATCGATGTCGCCTATCACCGCATGTTCTCCGATTTGCCGGCGAAAGTGACTTATATCGACATCAGCGTGGAGGCCCACGATCGTCCGCATCTTAACCGGATCATCGAGGCGCTTAAGGCGTCAGGCTTAAATTGCGAACTCCTGACCGGCGCAAAGCAATAAGACGCAGCAGGAGAGCGTTGATCATAACGGCGCCCGGGCCTATCTTCGCCGCCATGTCAAATGCACACCAAATTCATATCATCGGCGGCGGCCTCGCGGGCTCCGAAGCGGCCTGGCAGGCCGCAGAAGCCGGCGCAACGGTTGCGCTCCACGAAATGCGGCCGCATCGCGCCACACACGCCCATCAAACCGATGGCCTTGCAGAGCTTGTCTGCTCAAACTCGTTCCGCTCCGACGACGCCGAGAACAACGCCGTTGGCGTGCTCCATGAAGAGATGCGCCGCTGCGGCTCTATCATCATGCGCTGCGCAGACGCGCATCAAGTGCCCGCCGGCGGCGCCCTCGCGGTGGATCGGGACGGGTTTTCCGCCGCCGTCACAGCCGCTTTGGAGGCGCACCCTAACATCACGCTTGTCCGCGAAGAGATCGCCGGCGCGCTGCCGGCCCAATGGGACAATGTGGTGGTGGCGACAGGGCCCCTCACCTCTCCGGCGCTTGCAGAGGCGATCAAGAACCTCACCGGCGAAGAGGAGCTTGCGTTTTTCGATGCGATCGCCCCCATCATTCATAAGCAGAGCATCAATTTCGATGTCGCCTGGTTCCAATCTCGTTATGACAAAAAGGGTCCGGGCGGCGATGGGGCGGACTATATCAACTGCCCTTTGAATGAAGATCAGTATAATGCTTTTCTAGATGCTCTTATTGCTGGTGAGAAAACCGAGTTCAAAGACTGGGAGAAAAACACTCCCTATTTCGAGGGGTGTTTACCCGTAGAGGTGATGGCGGAGCGCGGTCGGGAGACCTTGCGGTACGGCCCGTTAAAGCCTGTAGGGCTAACAAACCCCCACGCACCCGAAAAACCCTATGCCGTTGTGCAATTGCGCCAGGATAACGCTCTTGGCACGCTCTATAATATGGTAGGTTTTCAAACGAAGTTAAAATACGGCGTACAGGCCGATGTTTTTCGGATGATTCCCGGGCTTGAAGGGGCTGAGTTCGCTCGCCTTGGCGGCATACACAGAAACACGTTTTTAAACGCACCGAAGCTTTTGGAGCGCGATCTGCGGCTCAAGGCTGATCCGCGCCTTCGGTTCGCCGGTCAGATCACCGGTGTCGAAGGGTATCTGGAAAGCGCCGCCATAGGCCTGCTCGCCGGCCGTTTCGCCGCAGCTGAGGCCCGCGGCGCGGTTGACGCGCCCCCGCCGCCGACAACCGCGCTCGGCGCGCTTCTCGGCCACATTACAGGCGGCCACGTCTCAGACGGCGCCGGCGGAAAGGGCGCGTTCCAGCCGATGAACATAAATTTCGGCCTTTTCCCGGACATAGAAACGCCGAGGACCGATGAGGCCGGAAAACGCTTGCGCGGTAAGGAAAAGGGGCGCGCACGCAAAAAAGCGCTGTCAGCGCGGGCGTTGAGCGATATCAATGCCTGGGTTCAAGCAACAGGAACGATTGCTGCGGCGTAAAGTACGCGTCACGCGACGCTTTTGTGTACGGGCTTTAAAAAGGAAAAAACTCATGTCGGCCATAGATCTTGTCATTCCAGGTCGCGCCAAAGATCTTGGTGGTTTTGAGGTAAGCCGCGTTTTGCCATACGCAAAGCGTCGCACAGTCGGGCCCTTTATCTTCTGGGACGAGATGGGCCCGGGAACATTCGCGCCTGGAAAAGGCGTCGACGTTCGGCCCCACCCCCATATCGGTCTCGCCACCGTCACCTATCTGTTTAAAGGTGAAATGACGCATAAAGACAATCTCGGGTACGAGCAGGTGATCCGGCCAGGGGATGTCAACTGGATGACCGCAGGGCGCGGTATCGTTCACTCCGAACGCACTGGCGATGCGGCGCGCGCCAGCGGGCAAACAATGCACGGCATTCAATCCTGGATCGCCCTGCCCGCCGCGGACGAGGACACGGCCCCAAGTTTTCATCATCATCCCAAGGACACTCTGCCGGCTATGGTTCGCGAGGGCTTCGCCCTTACCGTTATCGCCGGGAGCGCCTATGGCGAGACCTCTCCCGTCAAAACGTTTTCCGACATGTTTTATGTCGCCGTTGAGATGAATACCGATGATACGATCGAGGCGCCAGATTACCCGGAACGGGCCGCCTACGTTGTGACCGGCGAAATAGAGGTGTCCGGGGAGCGGGTGAAAGCCGGCGCCATGGCGGTGTTTGCGGAAAATGCGGGGGCGATGGTCCGGGCCTGTGAACCAACGCGGTTAATGCTGCTCGGGGGTGCGCCCCTTGACGGACCGCGCCATATTTTTTGGAACTATGTTTCAAGCTCGGAAGAAAAAATCGAGCAGGCCAAGGCCGATTGGCGCGCCTCGGCGGGTGAGACGTGGACGGACGGCCGTTTTACTCTGCCCCCCGGCGAAACGCAATATATTCCACTGCCGGAGGGATAGGCGCTTCTGGCGTCATACCCTCCCCGCTTTCGTAACACCAGGTCGCGAGCTTGTTCGTTACAGAGTTCAAAGGTTTTGCGCCGGCTCTGGCCTTAAAGCCTTTCCAGGCCAAGTGTGTACGGTTGGCCGTCCGCAAATGCGAAAAAGCAAAGACTTAAAGCGTCTGCCTGATTCCCATTGAAGAAGAGGCGCTTTAAAGGCTCAAATACGCCCGCGCGCCGTCGCCCAGACGAAACGCAGACGCTTGGCAAGGTCTTCGCGCCCTCCAAGGGCGATGCGAAATGCATTGTCACGACGCCGAACCTCCTTCAAGTAAGCAGGCGCGAGCGCCGCCGGGGCGAGGGCCGGAAAGATCGAGGGCGGAGCACTGCGAACTAATGCGCGCGCCTCTTGATATTTATTTGTCGCGGCAATTGCAGCAGCCTCCACCACACGCCCAACGCCAGGCGCCATCTTACCGGCGAAAACAGCCTCAACGGCGACGCCTTGTTCGGCGAGCAAGTCCGCCGGAAGAAACGCCTGTCGCCGCCCGACCTGAAATGGCAGAGCACGCAAAAGGCCTGCAAGCCCGTATGCGCTCCCTGCTGTACAGGCGATACTCAGAATTTCATCAGTAACAAGCGTATCACACAGTATGCGGGCGGAAAGCTCCGCCACGGCGCCGGACGTTGCGTCGGCATACGCATCGATGGCCGCCAAATTGGCCATGGGAGCGTCGTAAAGATCGAACGCACGAGCGTCGATCAAAGCGTCAAAAGCCTCCCGCGGAAGATTATAACGGCGTACAACGTCTTCCAACGCCCTGGCCACGTTATGACGCCGCACCGGACCTTCTGTATAAATTTCATCGACCGTCTCACGCCACCATTGCAGGCGGATCTCGCCAAGCATCGGCTCCGACACAGACTCTCGGGTCTTGGCGAGTTCCAACGCAAAAGCAAGAAGCGCGAACACATCCCGACGCTTGCCCTTGGGAGCGAACAAAGCCGCCATGGCGCGATCGGAATCGCCGCGCCTGGCGAACTGTTCGCAATAAGCGAAGGCTTCATGAAGCGACGTATTATGATGGTCAGACATCCGACGGGCGCCCCCAAAGAGAATGTTACTTAGAAGCATTTTCAATTAAATGCTGGCCGTTGCATCATGCATTGACCTCGTCGCTAACGGCTTTACTTAGTGTGGAGTTGATTCACTACTTATGAACAAGCGAGATTAAAGATGGCCATCACTCTTCCTCCTCTCCCGTACGACCAAAACGCTCTGGAGCCGCATGTTTCAGCGAACACGTTATCCTTCCACTACGGAAAGCATCACCAGGCCTATGTCGATAACCTCAATAAGATGATCGATGGCACGCCTCTCGCCGACGCCTCTCTCGAAGAAATTATCAAAGATGCTGCAGGCGACGCAGGCAAAGCCGGAATTTTTAACAACGCGGCGCAAATCTGGAACCATACGTTTTACTGGAACTCCATGGCGCCGAACGGCGGCGGCGCGCCCACAGGCGCTGTGGCAGGCCTCATCGATGAGGCGTTTGGCGGTTATGAGGGTTTCAAAGAAGCATTTGCGACGGCCGGCGCAAAGCAATTCGGCTCCGGCTGGGCCTGGCTTGTCGCAGTTGGCGGCAAGGTCGAAGTGCGTAAAACGTTGAACGCTGAGCTTCCGATCACAGAGGCCGGCGTCACCCCGCTCCTTACAATGGACGTATGGGAGCATGCCTATTATCTCGATTTCCAAAACAAGCGCCCGGCATACATCAGCACATTCCTCGACAATTTGGTGAATTGGGAGTTTGCGAACGCCAATTTAGCAAAGGCGTAAAGCCATTGCGCCCCGCATAAAGATGCTAGTGCGCAAACAAAAGCCTCGCCAATCGGCGGGGCTTTTTTATTCAGTCAAAACCCTCCACCTTCGGTGGAGGATTGGACGTGTTCTACATTGTAGGAAGCAGACCGCCCTGAGCGGGGCTTTTGTCATCGGTATGAAGCCTGCTCAGCGGTTTTCCTCCTCCGCGAGAGCGGGGGAGGTGGGCCGCGCGGGACGCGCGGGTCGGAGGGGGCTCTGCGATTTTTCAGGCTGGAGCGTGTCGCGCAAAAGTGGGTACCGGTTTTTGCGCAAAAGACACGCGTAAAACAAAGATTTAGAGCACGTCGTGTAAATCCGATTGAACGAGACGTGCTCTAGAAAGGCGGTTGTGGGTGCGCGGCG
>JBCDBL010000027.1:0-35799 GCA_039183635.1 Pseudomonadota bacterium | reverse complement strand
TTGGCCTCCAACATGCGAAAGATCGTGCGGCGTTCTTCGATGCTCAATTGGCAATACTTGCGACCCATGTGAAATCCTTCCGAGAGGGCAAAAAACCCTTATGTTTACTGGGTTTTTCGCACTTCGAAATAGAGTCCACCCAAGCTATCAAAGCTGAGAACTGGCGACTGACGCCTGGATGGCGTTCGAATTTTTCTCATTGCTTGCTCTTTTATTCGACCGATCCCAACAACGCAAAAACACGGCTCTCTCCGCCAATGAGTGCAGTTTGAAAATTTTAACCATTGCAAATACATGCTATTCAGTCGCAAATATCCGTAGAGCTCTGAACAGAAACGATCGCCCAGGTCGCGCCAATGATAAAATCAGCTCGCAAAAATGTACGCATCCTCGTGTTGGAGGACGATGACGTCGACCTTGAGGCGATCCGCAGGCATTTAAGTTCAAGCGCTACCGAAAACTACGTAATCACTCACGCCAAAACCGCGGAGGATGCAATAACGCTCGTCGATGCAGACGCCTTTGACATCGCCTTGGTGGACCATAAGCTGCACGGCGCCAACGGCCTTGAGTTTGTATGCGCGATCGGCGGCGACAACGCCCCTTTTCCAGCAATACTGCTGACAGGATACGATTCGCTGGAGCTGGATCGCTCCGCCCTGGAAAACGGGGCGACAGATTATATAAGCAAAAGCGCGCTCACGCGGGAGCTTTTGCAACGGACCATTCGCTATGCCATAAAACAATTCTCCATACGGCAAGAATTAATCATCGCAAAAGAACGCGCCGAACACGCAGCACAAACAAAGTCGCAATTTCTAGCCACGATGAGCCATGAAATCCGCACGCCGTTGAATGCAATCGTCGGCATGAGTCATTTGGCGTTGAATACGGAGCTTACGAACGACCAACGCGATCTTTTACAAGAAACCTTGAAGGCCGGCGAACACCTCACCGGCGTTTTAACGAGCATCCTGAATTATACAAAGCTCGACAAGCACAAGCAGAGCATAACACGACGCCCTTTTCATTTCGCTGAACTCGTGGGCGATTGCGTTCGTCTCGTCAAATACGAGGCCGACGCCAAAGGCCTCGATATGACAACAGACATCAAGGCGGACGTTCCCGATTGGCTGGAGGGGGACGATGTGCGACTGCGGCAGGTGCTTTCAAACTATCTAGACAATGCCATAAAGTTTACGGAAAAGGGGCGTATCCATATTTCGGTCGGTACTACGCATGCCGCCCAAACCGGTGCAGACGGCGCACGCAGTCTGCGTCTTGAGGTTACCGATACAGGCGTCGGGGTCGCAGCGGACCAGCAAGATCGCATCTTCGAAGAATTCGTACAAGGAGATGAAACATCGACGCGCCCCTATGACGGCGCAGGATTGGGGCTCGCCATATGCCGGCGCATCAGCACTTTGATGGGGGGACGCGTCGGCGTGAAAAGCACGCCCGGCGATGGCAGCACGTTCTGGTTCGAAGCGCCGTTTAAAAGCGTCGACGCGCCGAAAAACAACCTGCGCCCCGGGCGCGCAACGCAACTTGATGTGCGTGAAATGCAGAGTTTTGATTTCAGTCGGATAAATGTTCTTGCTGCAGAGGATAATATCGCCAATCAGAAGCTTTTGCATATGGTGTTGTCAGACCTTGGCTGCAGGTTTGACGTGGTTCCAAACGGTGAAGCTGCTTTACGCGCAGTCCGGCAAAACTCTTACGATATTGTCCTGATGGATGTAAGCATGCCCGCCATGGATGGTTTGGAAGCAACAAGGCGTATTCGCGCGCTTGGCGATGAAAAAAGCAAAATCCCCATTGTCGCGTTGACCGCCCACGCTTTGGACGGCGACGCCCATACCACGCAGGCGGCCGGCATGGACGCATATGTGGCTAAACCGTTTACCCCAATAAAGATTAAATCTGTTGTTGCGGCTTTGTGCGCCGCCCAAAAAGCGCCGAACACAGACATACCGACCGTCCAGACTCATTCCGCCCCGCTGCTCGACAAAGAAGTTTTTGACGACTACGCGGCAACATTTGGCCAGAAGAAAGCGCTCGCCGTTCTGGAGGAAACCTGGCGACAGCAATGGGTGACGCTGGACCAGCTTGGTGACGCGGTGCAAAATCATGACAGCGACGCGGCGGCGCGCCTCGCCCACGAACTGGGGGGAACCGCCGCCTGCGCCGGCGCAGCGCGGGTCTCAGCCCTCGCCCTTGAGATGGAGCGGTGTATCGGAACCGGACAATCGGCAAGGCGTTTGCTCGCCGCGTTATCCGCCGCCGCACGACAAACCGATGCAGCATTCAAAGAAATTATGGAAACGGCCTCCCTGCCGCAGCGCCATTTCGAAGCCGCTTAAAACACTGTTTTTCATGATGTTTTCACGCCTTTACGGCTAAACCGCCATTAACCAATTTAAGATAGGTTGCAAAATAGCCCGCGTGAGCCTTGAATGCGTCAAGAAGGCTATGAACCAATGTTAGAAGAAGCCGACCAGTTAGAGGCGGCCCGTCTCGCCGCTTTAAACAGCTGTCATATTCTGGATACGCCGCCGGAACCGGCGTTCGACCGGATCACACGGACAGCCGCCGCCACGCTCGGCGCGCCGATCGCTCTCATTTCATTTGTCGATGAAGCCAGACAATGGTTCAAATCCCGCGTCGGATTGTCAGCGACGGAAACACCGCGGGATCTTGCCTTTTGCGCCCACGCAATACTCGGCGATGATATCTTCGAGATCAGCGACGCTACAAAAGATCCGCGGTTTTCACAAAACCCTTTAGTGACAGGCGCCCCGAACATCAGGCTTTACGCCGGCGCGCCGCTTAAAACGTCGGACGGACATAATCTCGGCTCCCTCTGCGTCATCGACACGGAGCCTCGCTCCTTGACCACAGAGCAGCGGACCATACTGACCGATCTGGCGGATCTCGTTATAAATATTTTAGAAGCGCGGCGGTATAAGGAATATGTAAAAGTCTATGAGCGCCTGTCCGATGACATCACAAAAATTCAAGCCGAAGGCGCACGCAGCGACAAGAACGTTTCAGATCTCTTTGGAACGTTTCTAAGCTCGGCGCTTTCCCTCACAAACAGCACTTACGGCTTTATAGGCGAGATCACCCAAGACAAAAGAGGCGTACGCCTATTAAAAATTCACGCCGTAAAGAGTTTAGCATGGGATGAGACAACTCAAACCATGCAGGAAAAGGATTTTTCACCAAGCGAGGATTTCATTACGCTTGATGCGGCCTGCGACCAGACAGTCACACACCCAATCCCGATAGTATGCAACCAGCCAGGCACGGATGAACATATATTTTCGCGTATTTCTGAACACCCTGGGATTTCAGCCTATCTTGGAGCGCCGCTTGCAAGCGGCGAGAAAACTCTCGGTGTTTTGGGCGTCGCCAACCGGCCAAACGGATATGACGAGCAGATTGTCGATCAAGTCCGTCCGCTTCTCGCGGCGATAGGAAATATTATAAAAGCCAATCAAGCCGATAACGCCCGTCATGCCGCCGAAAACGTTTTACGGCAAAGAACGCAGTATTTAGAACTTGCAGAAAAGTTCGCAGGCGTGGGCCACTGGAACGTCGACCTTCTCGAAAGCACTCTCACATGGTCGGAGGAAATTTACCGCATCCATGGCGTAACACCGCAAACCTATACCCCGGACGTGCCTTCGGCGATCGCATTTTATCACCCGGACGACCGGGCGTATGTAGAGAGCGCCGTTGAAAGGGCAATTACGGAAGAAAAACCCTTCGAGCTGGAGTTGCGCATCGTACGCCCGTGCGGCGAGATCCGGCATGTTTTTTCAAAAGGCGAATGTCAAACCAACGCAGACGGAGAAGTTATATCAATCTTCGGCATATTTCAGGACATCTCAAATCGCAAAGCCAATGAATTACAGCTGAAAAAAAGCGAGGAACGGTTTTCCGTCGCCGCCAGCGGCGCCAGTGTCGGGATCTGGGATTGGATCGACGTTGATCAAAATGCGCAATGGTGGTCTCCCATCTTTTACGAATTGCTGGGGTACAAAGACAAAGAAGTTCCCGCCACACTTGATAACTTCAAAGACTTCCTCCACCCCGATGACCATGAACAGACGTTCAAAGCCGTACAAACGCACTTTGAAGGCGGAGGTCGCTTTTACCTTGAGTACAGACTAAAACATAAGATACAGGGTTACAGATGGTTTTTAGGGTCCGGACAAGCGATTTGGGATGAAAACGGGCGCCCAACCCGCATGATCGGATCCATAATGGACATCCACGAGCTGAAAACCACGCAGGAGACATTGGAAAGACGCACCAAACGTCTTGAGCGCAGCAATCAGGAGCTGGATCACTTTGCATATATCGCCTCCCATGACTTGCGCGCGCCGTTGCGCGGTATGGATAACCTGACCCAGTGGCTTGAAGAGGATATTGGAGGCGACGCCACCGCCAATGTTCAAAAGAATCTTGGCTTACTCAAAAATCGAGTGGCGCGGATGGATCGGCTGTTGTCGGATATTTTGGCCTATTCCAGAGCCGGAAAACGCGACAGCGCGCCCGAGCCGACCGACTGCGAAGCATTGTTGTACGACATCATAGATTGGAGCGCGCCCCCTCCGGGATTGCACGTCCGCTCACGAGCGCCATTGCCTACGATCACCATATCCGCAACGTTGATAGAGCAAACACTCCTCAACCTGATTTCGAATGCCGTCAAACACCATGACCGCCAGAAGGGGTGCATTACCGTTGGGTATCTTGAGCATCCAAACCGGCATGAGTTTATTGTCGAAGACGATGGTCCGGGGATCGATGAGAAATTCCAGGAGCGAATCTTTAAAATGTTTCAAACCCTCGAACGTCGCGATGATGTGGAGGGAAGCGGAATAGGTCTCGCCATTGTGAAAAAGATGGTGGAGAGCGCCGGTGGGCGCATATGGCTGCGCTCGCCCCTGACAGACCGTGGAACAGCATTTCATTTCACTTTACCGAAATTGTCCGTACCGGACACGCCGCCCTCAGAGGACCCCGACCATGGCATGTGGCCGACCGATCACGCTGTTGCTGGTCGAAGATGACGAACTCGACATAATAGGTCTGCAGCGCGCGATACGAAAATTGAATATCGATAACCCTGTCGTGGTCGCCCACAATGGGGAAGAGGCGCTTGAGCATCTAAGGGGCGAAAACGGGCGGCGGCGCATTGAAGAGCCCTTCGCCATACTACTTGACCTAAACATGCCGCGCATGACCGGTTTGGAGCTGCTTGAGGAGCTTCGGGAAGATCCTCATCTGCGCAATGCAGCTGTCCTGGTCTTAAGCACGTCCGACGATGAAGAGGATAAGAAAAAGACGGACGAATATAATATTGCGGGCTATGTCGTAAAATCAGATCCAACCACAGTGCTGCTGGACGCCGTACGATTGCTGGGATGCCGCCTGACGATCCGTGCAGATTGAGTAAAGCGCAATACAGGCGCCTTCACCGCACTTCAGGGTCTTACAAGTTATTTGAAAGATGTACGCGGTCTTGCAGCTCACGCCGCCACACCCCGATCGCACAAGCGCTCGCAACAGGCGGCGCCGGGGCGCCATCGCGACATCTTTGTTACAACAGAAAAGGCGGGCGTCGGTTTTTGTTGTCCATCGCCCCAGAATAGCGCACAGTAACGTCACTAAACTGTAATGAGGCGCGGTCAACGCGTCGCCTCTGAAGCGTATTAAGAGAGGCCCATTAAAAATGCCCGAACGCGACGTTAAAGCCCGTATTGTCTCAACGGGTCTGTTCACCCCGCCCAACGCCATTAGCAATGCGGAGTTGGTTACGGCCTTCAACGCCTATGTCGAGAAGTTCAACGCCGATCACGCAAAGGAGATCGACGCCGGCGCGGTGGAGGCCCTCGCCCCGTCGAGCGTCGAGTTCATCGAGAAAGCCTCCGGCATAAAGTCACGCTACGTCATCGACAAGTCCGGCGTTCTCGATGTCGACGTCATGCGGCCGAACATTCCCGAACGCCCGAACGGGGAGCTTTCTGTGCTGGCGGACATCGCCGTCCACGCCGCAAAAGACGCCCTGCGCGCCGCCGATCTTAAAGGCGGCGACATCGACGCGGTGATCTGCGCCTGCTCCAACCTGCAACGGGCCTACCCCGCTGTCGCCATCGAAATTCAGGAGGCCCTCGGCGTCCCCGGCTACGCCTACGACATGAACGTCGCCTGCGCCTCGGCGGCTTTCGGCGTCACGCAAGGCGCCGCGCTTATCGAAAGCGGCGCGGCGCGGCGGGTTCTCGTCGTGAACCCGGAAATTTGCTCCGCCCACCTGAACTTTAAAGACCGGGACAGCCATTTTATCTTCGGCGACGTCGCCACCGCCGTCATCCTGGAAGGGGCCGATGAAACGCCGCGGCCGGGCAGCTTCGACGTGCTCGACACCCGGCTGAAAACCAAATTCTCCAGCAACATCCGGAACAATTTCGGGTTCCTCAATCATTGCGACCCGTCCGGCGCCGTCCAGACCGACCATAAAACCGACAAGCTGTTCGTCCAGCAGGGACGCAAGGTGTTCAAGGACGTCGTGCCGATGGTGGGAGAGCTGATCGTCTCCCACCTTGAGGACAACAATGTTCAGCCCGCCGCCCTGCGCCGGCTTTGGCTGCACCAGGCGAATCTCAGCATGAACGTGCTGATCGCCAAAAAAGTGTTGGGCCGGGACCCCACGGCGGCCGAAGCGCCGACCATTCTCGACGAATACGCCAACACCTCTTCGGCCGGGTCGATCATCGCCTTCCACAAACACAGAGACGAAATCTCCGTGGGCGACCACGGCGTCATCTGCGCCTTCGGCGCCGGCTACTCCGCCGGCAGCGTCATCGTGCGAAAGGCGGCGTAAGGGGCGGCCATGCCCCCGTCGCCCTCGGTGTCCCGCCGCTGTGGTTTCGCTTTCAACGAAACAAAAGCTTAAACGCGGACTGCGAACGCCGCGGATCAAACGAAGACCGCCGAACACGCTCTACGCGATCCGCGGGCCCTTCTCCACGCGGGCGATGCGATAGGTGAAGACGTCGCCGTCGGGCTCGGACACGGTGACGTACTCCCCCGGTAAAAATTTATGCGTGTCGAGATGAAACAGCATTTCATCGTCGCTCGGCGCGTCCCCGGGATAATGCAGCCGCCATGCGCCGCCACGACGGGTGAGTTTTCCGATACGGTCAGCGCGGCCTGCCGTGATGTGACGGGCCTCGCATTTGTCCTTGTGATCTCGCCACAAGGTCTCGTCGATATGGCCTTCCGGCGTCAGCGGCGCGGTGATGAGATAGCGCTGGTCGTATTCATCTTCAGGAATGTCTTCGCCCGGATTGCGGGCGATCGTCAGGTGGACATATTTCAAGTGCATGGCTTTCAATCTTTATAAAGCGTATATTAGTGAGCAAGAAAAAGAGGGCCTGGGGCCGCATCGATCATGCGTACGGTGACGCCGCCCAGCAGACGCTCCCGCAAGCGGCCGTGACCATAGGCGCCCATCACGACAAGGGCGGCCGCGCACCCCTTCGCACAGTCGTAAAGGGCCGCCGCCGTCGTTTGGCCATCGCGGGCGACCTTCTCTACACGCACGCCAATGCCTGACAGGGCGAGATATTCCACAATGTTGCGACAATCGGCGAGCGCCCGTTCTCCGGTTTCGATATCGTCCTCAACTTGTGCGACCACGACCTCCCGGGCCTTCGCCAGGAACGGGCGCGCCGCGCGCACCGCGGCGGCCGCCTCCGCCGACCCGTCCCAGGCGATGAGCACAGGCGCCGTTGCGTCATAGGCGGCGTCAGGCTGAAGCAATAAAACTGGCTGGCGCTCCGCCAACAGAACATCGATCATCGCATCGCCGAGGGTGAAAGAATCCGCCCGTCCGGTGGTGGTGAACACCGTGACATCGCTGAGGCGGGAGCGGCGCGCGATAAGATCGGCGGGATGCCCTTCTTCCTGCGTATAACGTCCGGCGAAACGCAGCCCGTCCGCCGGATCGGCGGCGAGGGGCGCATTGGCGGCCCGGGCGGCGGCGGCGAAGACCTCCTCAGCGTTTCTCGCCTGAGCGTCGAGGGTCTCGGTGGCGGCTTCGGAAAACTGCGCCATCATGCCGACAGCGTAACCTTCCCCCATTGCGGGCATGATATGTGTCAGGGAGGATCGGGCGTGAAATCCTTCCACGAACCAATTCATCTGCGCGGCGATGCGAAACGCCAGACGGCTGGCGTCTGCGTCGACATCGGTTCCAACCAGGGGGACAAGCAAACGGGACATGCCGAACTCCTCTTTAAACATAGTCGCCGCGGGACACGGGCGTCGCTTTAGCGCGCCCTTACGATAGACCGCGTCCACCCAAATGCTTTGACGTTCGTCAACTTTTGGACGGCGCGGGCGTCAAAACCCCGCCGGACGCAAGACGCTTGAGACCAGGCCCGCCTTCGGGCACAGTCCCCGCCTCATCGCCGTCGCCGTCCCATCGTTTGATCAGGAGTTTTATGCCCGCGCCCCGCGCCAAAAAAGCCTCAAAAGAGCCGCCCCGGGCCTGGCAGCGCATGCTGTCCGGCCGGCGCCTTAACCTTCTCGACCCCTCGCCCCTCGACATCGAGATCGAAGACATCGCCCACGGCCTCGCCCGGGTGGCGCGGTGGAATGGACAAACGGCGGGGGCGCTGCCGTTCAACGTCGCCCACCATTGCGTCATCGTGGAAGAATTCTGCCAGACCTTAAAGCCCGACTGGCCGGCGAAATGGCGCCTCGCCGCGCTGCTCCACGACGCCTCTGAATATGTGATCGGCGACATGATCAGCCCGTTCAAGGCCGCGCTCGGCGGCGGATACAAGGACATCGAAGCCCGATTGATGGCGGCGATCCACATCAGGTTCGGTCTGCCGGCCCATCTTCCGGATCATGTGGAAAAAACCATAAAACGCGCCGACCGGGCCTCGGCGTTTTTCGAGGCGACGCAAATCGCCGGCTTCGAGACCGGCGAGGCGCGCAAGTTTTTCGGCGCCCCCCGCGGGCTGCCCCACACCGAAATCAAGGCCCTGTCCGCAGCAGACTCCCAGCACCGCTATGTCCGGCGGTTTGAAAATATTTTCGCCGACACCGGGCTTTAGATCGAGGGCGCAACCCCTTAGGATCAGGGGTAACGTCATCGTTACGCCTCGCCCCGTGGCGCGCGCCGGGATCGAACCTTACATAACGCTTATGATTTTCGTTTGTCCAAAATCTAAAGTTGAAGAGGCCGTCGCCGCCCACGGCCCCTCCCATCTGGTGAGCCTTTTGGGCGCAGAGGCGATGATCGACACTCCCGCCGGCGTCGCCTGCGCGCGGCATCTGAAACTCTCCGTAAACGATATACCGGCGCCTGAAGAGGGCAAGGTCGCCCCCGGCGCCGACCATGTCGCAGAACTGCTCGCCTTTACCGAAGACTGGACCATGGAGGCGCCGATGCTGATCCATTGCTGGGCCGGGATCAGCCGGTCAACAGCGGCGGCCTATATCGTCGCCTGCGCCTCTGCGCCGACGGCGGATGAATTCGTTCTCGCCAAAACGCTGCGCGCCGCGGCGCCCCATGCGCAGCCGAACCCGCTGCTGATCGCCCACGCCGACGATCTTTTGGGTCGTGATGGCCGCATGATGGATGCGATCGACGCCATCGGGGAGGCCACCTGCGTCGTCGAAGGGCCGATTTTTCCCTTCAAGATCGGCGCAGCCGCGCGTTAGGCCGACCGCGATGGCGCGCGCTCATCCGTCAAAGTCCGCCGCAGATAACGGCATCGTCATCGGCCTCAGCGCCGTCATCGCCGCCGTCATCGACGGGGAGCCCCATGTTTTGTCCGTGCGCCCGCCCGAAGGGCACAGCGCCCGGTTCGGCCGCGCCTTTGGCCTGCCCTTCGGCCCCTTCGACCCGACCGCCCACAGAACCTTTGAAATCGGCGTACGCGCCTTTATTAAGGCGCAGACGGATATTCAGACCGGCTATGTGGAGCAGCTCTACACCTTCGGCGACCGCGGGCGGGAGGCGCCGATCGCCGCCCTGGACGGGGCGGCGGCGCAAGGCGCGCGTATCGTCTCCGTCGGCTATCTCGCCTTGGCGCCCGTGGCTGCGGAGACGACGGCGCCCCGGGCCGCCTGGCGTCCCTGGCGGGCGTATTTTCCATGGGAGGATTGGCGCGACGGCGCACCGGACATCATTGCGGCGCGCATCATTCCTGCGTTGCAAAAATGGGCCGCCAGGGCGTCAACGCCTGTGCGGGCCGCAGCCCGCAAAGCCCGGATCAAACAATGCTTCGGTCTTGACGGCGCCACCTGGGATGAAGAGAAAGTCCTTGAGCGGTATGAATTAATGTATGAAGCCGGACTTGCAGCGGAATCCTGGCGCGACCAGCGCGGCGACCGGGACGCCTATAACAGCGCCGAAGACGCCATCGCCCGCTCTTTAGGCGAGCCCATGGTCTCCGACCATCGCCGCATCCTGGCGACAGCCATCGGACGGCTGCGCGGCAAATTGAAGTACCGCCCTGTGGTGTTCGAGCTCATGCCCGATCCGTTCACACTACTGGACCTTCAGCATACGGTTGAGGCGATCTCCGGGTTTACACTGCACAAGCAAAACTTTCGCCGCCTGGTTGAAAAAAGCGAACTGACGGAGCCCACCGGACAAACCACCTCCAAAAGCGGCGGGCGACCGGCGGCGTTGTTTCGCTACCGCCGTGATCTTGTCTCGGACAGCGCCGTCTCAGGCCTCGCCATTCCCCGACCGAAACTGAAATAACGCCGACGCACTCTCTGTAATGGAATGAAAACAATAGCTCCCTTAACCGCTAAGAAGCGCAAATTGTGCGCAAATTAACGCTTTTTTAGGTTGACGCAGGCGAACACTTGCATATTTTTAGGTTTCTCGCCCTGGACGGGCGCTTTTTTAGACCCCACATATACTCCAATTGAGTATAAGCGGGCTTTAACGAGGAGGACATCTTATGGCGGCGTTTGGAAATGAGGCCCCTGTCCTGTTGCGTGGTAAGGAGGCCTATGACCTTGTTTACACAGACGAGGTGAAGGCGAAGACGGATCACCTGTACGAGCGCGTCGCCCGCGTCGTGCCGCAATTCGAATGGCCGCTCTACGCGCCCTATGTCGCGGCGATCAACGATCTTAAAGACCAACGCGACGCCGTCATACTCGCCCACAATTATATGACCCCGGAGATTTTTTACTGCGTCGGGGACTATATGGGCGACAGCCTGCAACTGGCCAAAGAGGCCGCAAAAACCGACGCAAAAGTAATCGTTCAGGCCGGCGTGCACTTCATGGCCGAAACATCGAAAATTCTGAGCCCTGAAAAAACCATACTGATCCCGGACATGGAGGCCGGCTGCTCCCTCGCATCCTCCATCACCGGCCGCGACGTGCGCCTGTTGAAGCAACGCTATCCCGGCGTGCCTGTCGTCACCTATGTGAATACGACAGCCGACGTCAAAGCGGAAACCGACATCTGCTGCACGTCCTCCAACGCCGTAGAGGTGGTGGAGCACATATGTGCGGACTGGGGCGTTAAAAAAGTCATTCTCATTCCCGACCAGTATCTCGCCAAGAACGTGGCGGCGATGACCGATATCGAGGTCATCACCTGGGCCGGCTCCTGCGAGGTGCACGAACAGTTTACCGCAGAGGATATCCGCGAAATGCGTGATGCGACCCCGGGCGTCGTCGTTCTCGCACACCCCGAATGCCCCCCGGACGTTCTGGCGGAGGCGGATTTCGCCGGTTCCACCGGCGCCATGAGCGGCTATGTGCGCGATAACAGTCCGCGCAACGTTGTGCTGATCACAGAATGTTCCATGAGCGATAATGTCGCCCTTGAGAACCCGACGGTGAATTTCGTGCGACCCTGTAATCTTTGCCCGCACATGAAACGCATCACCCTGCCCGGCATTTTGAAAAGCCTTGAAACCATGACCCATGAGGTTCTGGTGGATGAGGACGTGGCGGCCCGGGCGCGCGTGGCCGTGCAGCGCATGGTCGATCTTCCGACGACGCCATCGAAACAGGGGTTCGTGCGCAGACGCCCCGCCGAAGTCGCCGCCGTCGAAGCGCGAATCTAACGTCGGCGCCTTCAGCGGACGCCCTGTTGTAAAATACAGGGCGGTCGCGCCGGGCGAATAAGAAGGACGCTCGCCCGAGCGACGCCGCTATGACCGCCTCTATTGAAACCTTAAAGCTTCCCCCCGGCGCCGTTCTCATCATCGGCGCCGGACTTGCCGGCTTGTTCGCCGCAATAAAGCTCCGTCCTCGTCCCGTTATCGTGATGACCGCAGCGCCCGTAGGCCATGGCGCGTCAAGCGCCTGGGCGCAAGGGGGCCTTGCCGCTGCGGTCGGCCCGGACGACAACCCGGCGCTGCACCTGGCCGACACCATCGCCGCCGGGGCGGGTCTTGTGGATGACGCTGCGGCGCAATTCCTGGTGGAGGCCGCCGCAGCGCGGCTTGAAGATTTAACCGCCTGCGGCGTTCCGTTTGAAAGAACCGACGACGGCGCATACGCCCTTGGGCGGGAGGCCGCCCACAGCCGGAACCGCATCGTTCACGCCGGCGGCGACAAGGCCGGCGCCGCGATCATGGCGGCGCTCATTGAGACCGCCGAAGCCTCGGATCACATCACATTTCTGGAAGGATATGCAGCGGAAGATCTTCTGAGAGCGGAGCATGGCGTCTGCGGCGTCGTGGCGGCGAAAGTCGGCGCGCCCCCGGACGCGGCCCGCATCGTCGTCCCGGCCGGTCACACGATCCTCGCCACCGGCGGGATCGGCGGGCTGTACAGCGTCACGACAAACCCGCCGCACGCCCAGGGCCATGGCCTCGCCATGGCCGCCCGGGCGGGGGCGGAAATTCTTGACCCGGAGTTCGTTCAATTCCACCCCACCGCTCTCGACGTTGGCGCGGACCCGGCGCCCTTGGCGACGGAGGCGTTGCGCGGCGCCGGCGCCGCCCTGATTAACAAGAACGGCGACCGGTTCATGGTCAACATTCATCCGGATGCCGAGTTGGCGCCCCGCGACATCGTCGCCCGCGCCGTCGCAAAGGAAATCGCCGAAGGGCGCGGCGCGTTTCTCGACGCCCGGGACGCCGTCGGGGCGGCGTTCCCCGACAAGTTCCCCGCTGTCTACGCCGCTTGCGCCGCGGCGTCCCTCGATCCTGTCCGCGCGCCCCTGCCCATCGCGCCGGCGGTCCATTACCATATGGGCGGCGTCCGCACGGACAGGCGCGGCCAGACCTCCGCACCCGGTCTATGGGCCTGTGGCGAGGTCGCAGGCACAGGCGTTCACGGCGCGAACCGCCTCGCCTCCAACTCCTTGCTGGAGGCCGTCGCCTTTGGCGCCGCCATCGCCGAGACCCTGGACGGCGCTGATACGCCGGCGCCAGGGACGGCGCACGTTCCGGAGGACCGGCTGCAGCTGACGCCAAAACCAGCGGCGGGCGATGACTTTGTCCGCCTGCGCCGAACCATGACCGCCGGCGCGGGCCTTTTGCGGCGGCGGGAAGATCTTGCCAACACGCTGCAAACACTACACGACATTGAACACAGCGCTACGACCAGCGGTCTTTATAACGCAGCCCTCACCGGCAAGCTCATTGCCGCGGCGGCCTTCGCGCGGACCGAAAGCAGAGGCGGGCACGCCCGCACGGATTTTCCCGACACGAATGAAGCTTGGGCCCGCCACACCGTTCTCACCCTAAAAGACGCCGAAGCGCTCGCCGCCGACGCCTCCGGCTAAGGATTTCGCCATGACGCCGCCGCCCGCCGCCCTGTCAGCCCCCGCGCTCGCCCCCCTGCCAAGCCTTGTCGTGGAGGCCGCCGTCCGCGTCGCCCTGGCCGAAGATTTCGGCGACGCCGGCGATATTACCTCACAGGCCTGCGTTCCCGGCGACAGATCCCTTTGCGTCGCCATCGTCGCACGCCAAGCCGGTCGGGTGGCCGGCGCATATGTCGCAGAAGCCGCATTTCGCCTGGTCGACCCATCCATCCGTGTTGAGATTGAAACACCCGACGGCGACGACATCGCCGCTGGGGGCGTCATCGCCCGCGCCGAAGGCGCGGCCCGCAGCCTACTCGCCGCAGAACGGGTCGCATTGAATTTTCTTGGGCGCATGTCCGGCGTCGCCACAGCGACACGCGCCCTCGTTCAAGCCGTCAACGGAACGAAAGCGCGCATCACCTGCACCCGTAAAACAACACCGGGCCTGCGCGCCTTTGAAAAATACGCCGTGCGTTGCGGCGGCGGCGTCAACCATCGGTTTGGCCTTTATGACGCCGTCCTCATCAAGGACAACCACATCGCGGCGGCGGGGGGCGTCGGCGCGGCGTTAAAAGCAGCGCAATCCCGCCTCGGGCATACGGTGAAAATCGAAATCGAGGTCGACACGCTCGACCAATTGAAAGAGGCGCTGGCCCACGGGCCCGACATCGTCATGCTAGACAATATGTCGACGGAGAACTTGAAGCGCGCCGTCACCCTCGCCAATGGCCGTAGTATCCTTGAGGCTTCGGGCAATGTCGCCTTGGACACCGTACGCGCGATCGCCCAGACCGGCGTCGATGTGATTTCATCGGGCGCTATAACACACTCCGCCCCATGCCTCGACATCGGCCTTGACGTCATGTGAATAAAGACCGCCCCTTGAAAGCTTGGATTGTGAAGCATCGTTGTCCTAAGGCCTGTGGACAGCGGCCTGCACTCTCCTCCCCCCGCCTGGCGGGGGAGGAAAAACCGCCAGACAAACTTCACAGCGATGACAAAAGCCCCGCTCAGGGCGGTCCGCGGACAACAATGTAAAACGTATCGGATCCTTCACCGAAGGGCGAGGGTTTTAGATGGAACAAAAACGCCGGGCTTCAGCAAAGCCCGGCGTTCTCCCCACGCGGCGGCTCCCCGCCATACTTGAAAGCTTAAAACATTGTCGCCGGCGCCGCAGGCTTTACGTCATCCTTGGAAGGAAACCGATAAAACATGTGGGCGCCGATGTAAGCTGTCGGAATGAGGTTATCGGCCCAATAGGGGCTGACATAGTTGGCATGGTAATGCGTCGCCGTACGCGCCACCGGCTGACGCAGACCGTCCATCACATAACCTGCAAGCTCTTCAGAGCGGCGCCATTGAACGTGTTGCGTCGGGCGATCCATAGAACCATCGCAGGTGAACGAGAACTGGCACCCCGTACGCCGTTCGGAGCCTTCAAATACGACGCCGCAAATCGTGTTTGGATAAAACTTGTTGGCGACGCGGTTCATGACGACATCGGCCACGGCAAGCTGTCCCATAACGCTTTCCGAACGCGCTTCGTAATATATCGCCTGGGCGAGGCACCGGCGTTCATCGCCGAGCGTCGCAGCGGCTTTGAAGTCAGACAAATTGTAGGTCGCCGCCATCCGGCCCAGAATTTCACCATCGGCCTGCGCGCCCGCAGCGGCCGTCTGCACCGCATCGGCGCGATGGACCGCAGGCTTCACCCGAGGGGCCGGCGCAGCGCCTGAAACCTCAGCGACTTTAACAGATGCGGCGTAATGGTCCGCAAACGCAGCCGCCATCTCCGCCACCGCCTCCTGCTCCAGGGCAGGCGCTTCCGACATTTCAGCATGGGGCTGAGATGCGTCCAACAGGATCGCAACGCCACACGCGGCGGCGCCGAGCAGCGCCACCATCTGACGGCAGTGCCAATCTATCCTGGAAGAGAACGCTTCTACGTCAGACATCGCCGTCAATTCGCTTTCAATCTTCAAAACGACCCATTTCGGGCCGACACGGTTTCACCGCAGCAAACACGGCGCCACACGCAAGAAGGGAGAGCGCTGACTGACATTTCGCCCATTTGGACGCCTGGTCAGCGCTCTCCCTTTGCTTAATGAAATATCACTCGAACAGGTCACATTCAAGGCCCGCGTTAACCACTTGTTAACCAAACACCCGCGGCAATGGTGGGTTTTCAAAGGCGCGCCACAAAAATTTTCGCAGTTGCGGAAACATCACGATGCGCCAAAAAAGAGACGACCGTGGCGCATGCGCCGGCGCAATTACACTTTTCAATATGAAACAGAGAAAACAAAAGTGAGTACTCACGTTCTATATATGCGTGAGTGCTTCCCAACTTATCGAACGAGAATGGAAGAGGCCCTAAGGGCCCGAACCTGCTAAATACCACTTGATTAGCGAACCGTAGGAATGGCGACTTTTCGCCAAAAGAGGACATCAAAGGTTGTGAAATAAATGCCTGATTTGTGGCTGATCTTTTCTGATCCGCTGCGTCCGATATTTATTGGATACATTGATAATCGCCTGAAATAACGATCACTTCCACGCACTTGTTACCAGACTCGCGAATCGGACCGCGTTGAAAATAGTGTTATTTGATGGTGGATTGCTTCCATCCTAACCGATTGCACTAGTGTTTTGTCTTGGTGCAAGGGAATATGGACGCTGAGCCTGATAAGGTGCAAAGTGAATGATTAAAAAAACAGTAGCAAACGTAATTGCCGAAATTCTCGAAGACTGGTCGCAACCGTTGAGGAGCGACAGAAAGTCATTTTGGAATCGCAAAATAGAAAGTCGAATTTTGGTCACGTGGCGTACTGCACTACAGTATCTTTCATGCCTATTAGGCATGGCCTTTGTCTCAACAATGATATCATTTCAGAGTTTTGCAAATGACTCTGCCAACGATAGCGGCACCCTAAATGTTTCTTCGATTATTCTATTCAGTGTATTTATCATACCAGTATTGGTTGTTACATCTTTCCGAAAAGGGACACCGATAAAATTTTTACTTATAGGACTCTCCGTAGGAGTTCTTTTAGCTCGAACGGCAAGCTTGCTTGCAGAATACAATTACGGATTAGATACGGGGGTTTCGACCGAAGGCCCCGTCACTATGTGATTACTGATCAAATACTCTCATGAATATGTTGCCAGTTAAATGTTTCTGGGAAAAAGCTAAAGTGTTCGATAACTCGCATTATCGGAATCTGCAAACATCCGAAATGTAGTCTGAATTTACAGCTCTATGATTTCACGTGAAAGGCGCAAACGGGCCAATTGCGGCGCTTGTATAGCATGGCAAACGGTTTTTGGCGCCCCCTGAAGGACGCCCCTCACGACAGATCGCCTATTGCCACCCGAGGAACATGTCAGGCGTTTTAAGACGCCTTCGCCTTTAACGCCGCCTGCGCCGCCGCAAGGCGGGCGATGGGCACGCGGTAAGGCGAGCAGGACACATAGTCGAGGCCGACACCCTCCACAAACTCAATGGACGCCGGATCGCCGCCATGCTCCCCGCAGATGCCGAGCTTGATGTCCGGCCGGGTGGAGCGGCCCTTGTCCGCCGCAACCTTCACCAATTCGCCGACACCTTCGACATCGATGGACACGAACGGGTCTTGCTCGAAAATCCCCTGACGGAGGTAGTCTGGCAGGAATGCTGCGGAATCGTCGCGGCTGAGGCCAAAGGTCGTTTGCGTCAAATCGTTGGTGCCAAAGGAGAAGAACTGCGCATAGCCGGCGATTTTATCCGCCGTCAACGCCGCCCGAGGCAACTCGATCATTGTACCAACCATATAATCGACAGAGACGCCCTTTTCCTTCAACACCTCCGCCGCCACAAGATCGACTTTGGTTTTCAGGATCGCCAACTCTTCCTGCTTCGCCACAAGCGGGATCATGATTTCAGGAACCACCTTCTCCCCGGTCTCCTTAGCGATGTCGGCGGCCGCCTCCATAATGGCGCGGACCTGCATTTCGTAGATCTCAGGGTACGATACGCCGAGACGACAGCCGCGATGGCCGAGCATCGGGTTGAACTCCTGCAGGCTTTGGGCGCGGGATTGAAGTTTAGCGGCGTCCATGCCGGAGGCTTTCGCCACTTCCTCAATCTCATCCTTCGAGTGCGGCAAAAATTCATGCAAAGGCGGATCGAGAAGGCGAACCGTTACAGGCAGGCCTTTCATGATCTCGAAAATCGCCTTGAAGTCGCCGCGCTGCATCGGCAGCAGCTTCGCCAACGCCGCCTCGCGGCCTTCTTTGGTGTCAGACAGGATCATTTCGCGCACGGCGACAATACGTTCAGCCTCAAAGAACATATGCTCCGTACGACACAACCCAATACCTTCCGCCCCGAAGTCCCGGGCCGTTTGCGAATCGAGGGGCGTTTCAGCGTTGGTGCGCACCCGCATGCGACGGGACTTGTCCGCCCAGGCCATAAGCGCGGCGAAATCGCCGGACAATTCAGGCTGCACGGTCGCCACCTCGCCAACGTAAACCTCGCCGGAAGAGCCATCGACGGTGACGATGTCGCCTTTGTTCACCTGGCGGCCGGCGACCGAGAAGCTTTGTCCGTCAGATGCGATGCGCACGTCGCCGGCGCCGCAGACGCAGGCCCGTCCCATGCCGCGGGCCACCACGGCGGCGTGGGACGTCATGCCGCCCCGGGCCGTGACGATGGCTTTGGCGGCATGCATGCCGTGAATGTCTTCCGGAGATGTTTCAATCCGCACCAGGATGACATTATGCCCTTCCTGGGCGAGCTTTTCCGCCTCATCGGAGTTGAACACCACCTCGCCCGACGCCGCGCCGGGAGAGGCGGGCAGGCCGCGCACCAACAAGTCGCGCGGCGCAGCGGGGTCCAAAGAGGGGTGCAGCAATTGATCGAGGGAGCCCGGCTCCACCCGCAACACCGCCTCTTCTTCGCTGAGCACGCCTTCGTTGCACATATCGACGGCGATTTTGAGCGCGGCTTTCGCCGTCCGCTTGCCGTTGCGGGTCTGCAGCATCCACAGTTTGCCCTGCTGGATCGTAAACTCGATGTCCTGCATGTCCCGGTAGTGGGCCTCCAGCTTGTCGAAGACCGCGATCAACTCCTTGTACGTCTCCGGCATCGCCTCTTCGAGCGACGCATCGACCTCCCCCATCTCTTCACGGGCTTTCTTCGTGAGCGACTGGGGCGTGCGGATGCCGGCGACAACGTCCTCGCCCTGGGCGTTGATGAGAAACTCTCCGTAATAGGCCCTTTCGCCTGTCGAGGGGTTGCGGGTGAAGGCGACGCCCGTGGCGGACGTCTCCCCCATATTACCGAACACCATGGCCTGGACGTTCACCGCCGTGCCCCAGGCCGCCGGAATATTGTGCAAACGGCGATACGTAATCGCCCGGTCGTTCATCCAGGAGGAAAACACCGCCCCGATAGCGCCCCAGAGCTGTTCGTTCGCATCCTGAGGGAACGGCTTGCCGAGGGCGCTTTCCACCGCGCCTTTGTATTTTGCGATAACGGACTTCCAGTCATCGGCCGACAAGTCCGTATCGAGAGTGTATCCGTTGAGGTCCTTTTGTTCATCGAGGATCTCCTCGAAGACATAATGTTCGACGCCGAGGACAACATCGGAATACATCTGAATAAAGCGGCGGTAACTGTCATAGGCGAAACGTTCGTCGGACAGTTTGGCGAGACCTTGCACCGTTTCGTCGTTAAGGCCGAGGTTCAAAACCGTGTCCATCATCCCCGGCATCGACGCCCGGGCGCCGGAGCGCACGGAGACCAGCAGCGGGTTGTCCTTGTCGCCGAAGGTTTTGCCCACACGCTCCCCCACCCGGGCGAGGGCGGCGGTCACCTGATCCTCAAGGCCGGCGGGATAGGCGCGGTCATTGTCGTAATAGGCGGTGCACACCTCCGTCGTGATGGTGAAGCCCGGCGGCACCGGGAGGCCGAGATTGGACATCTCGGCGAGGTTCGCGCCTTTGCCGCCTAACAGGTTCCGCATGGACGATTGCCCGTCCGCAGCCCCGGCGCCGAAATTATAGACCCACTGCTCAACGCTTTGCGCTTCGGCCGGCATGCCCATATCTCACCATCTCCTTTGCCGTCACCCCGAGAGCGTTTGTCGCCTCCCGGCAGGGCGAGGGCTTAGCCCTCAAGTTTGGAGAAATCCGCCACCGCGTCGATGCTGGCGCGCACTTCTCGTAATAAATTCAAGCGGTTGTCCCGCACCTTGGCGTCCTCCGCATTGACCGTCACAGTCTCGAAAAACGCATCAAGGGGCGCGCGCAAAGCCGATAAAGCGGCCATCGCTTCTGCGAACGCTTCGCGCCCCAACGCTTCTTTTGCCTGCTCGCCGGCAAGAGTCAACGCGTCATGGAGAGCCGCCTCCGCCGCGCCTTCTTCCTCTCGCCCCGGCGCTTGCACGAATTGCGCCGCATCGACGTGCGCGCCGCTCGCCCCTTTGCCCTTTTTCGCCTCCGCGGCAAGGATGTTGGAGGCCCGTTTGTAGGCGGCCAGAAGGTTCTCCCCCTCCGGGGTTTTCAAGAAATTCTCCAACGCCTCCAACCGGCGGACAATGAGAACCAGGTCATCCTGGGGCGTTCCCGCGGCGTCATGGAGCACAGCGTCGACATAGTCATGCCGGGCGCCTTTGTCGCGGAGGTACACTTTGAGGCGGTCGTGGAAGAAGGCGAGGAGGTCGACTTCCATTGCAGCCAATTGTGCAATCAGGTCCGCCGCCTGCGGATTGTATGTTTCTAAGATTTTCAGGCGATCTGAAGGTGCTGGTTTGGCATACCCCAACTGTTCAATTTTTTTGGCGTCCTTATGAACCGTCTCAATCACATCCGATGTAAAAACATCAAGGTGCATATCGCCTACAATGCGAAAAAGCTTGTATAAACTCACGCGGATTGAGCTGGTTAATATAATAGAAATCGCCCCCAGAGCCGCACGCCGTAGAGCAAATGGGTCTTTGGATCCGGTTGGCCTTTCATCGATGAACCAAAATGACGTTAAGGCGTCCACCTTGTCAGCCAACGCCAAGCTGGCGCTGACCGGTTGCGTTGGAATCTCATCGCTCTGCCCGGCAGGTTTGTAGTGATCTCGGATCGCATTTGCGACGGCTTCAGATTCCGCTTCCTCAAGGGCGTAGTAACGCCCCATAACGCCTTGCAAATCAGGAAACTCGTAAACCATGCCTGTCACAAGGTCCGCCTTGGCCAGGCGCGCAGCGCGTTCCGCAATATCAGGATCCGCGCCCACCAACGGCGCAATTTCCCGCGCCAGAGCCGCAACCCGCTCCACCTTGTCGCCAATGGAACCCAGCTTGTCGAAATAAGTAACCTTCGCAAGGTCCTTCACCCGTTCTTCCAACGGCGTTTTCAAATCCTGTTTGTACAGGAAGTAACCGTCAGACAGACGCGCGGTGAGGACCCGTTCATAGCCCTTACGCATCGCCGCACCGCCATCGGCGGCCTCCAGGTTCGCCACGAAAATAAATTTCGGGGCGAGGCGGTCGGTTTTCGGGTCGTGAACGGAGAAATATTTCTGGTGGCTGCGCATGGAGGTGATGAGCACCTCGTCCGGCAATTCCAGGAACTTCGGATCGATGTCGCCCATCATCACCACAGGCCATTCGACAAGCCCCGCCACCTCAGCGAGAAGGCCCGGGTCGTCCACCAGCGTGAGGCCCTGAGCTTCGCACAAGGTCTTCGCTTCATGGGAGATGATCTCGCGCCGCGCCTGCGGATCGAGCACAACTTTCGCGGCGCGCAACCCCGCGTCGTACTCTTCAAACCCTCGGGCGTGGATCACATCCGGCGCCATAAACCGGTGCCCGCGGGTTATATCGCCGCTCTCAACATCGCCCACGCAAAACGCCACAGGCTGCCCATCGAACACGCACAAAATCGAATGCAAGGGCCGCACCCAGCGCATATCGCCATCGCCCCAGCGCATGGATTTCGGCCAGGAAAAACCTTTCACGATGTCCGGCACAGCCTCCGCGACGAGGTCCGCCGTGGCGCGGCCTTTTTCCTGCGTAACCGCAACGTAGTATTCGCCTTTTTTGTCAGACCGCGTCTCACATTGGTCAAGACTGTCAAGGCCGGCGGCTTTCAAAAACCCCGCCACAGCCTTGTCCGGCGCGCCGACCCGCGGGCCCTTGCGTTCATCCTTGCGGTCCGGCGTCACCGCATCAAGCCCCGTCACGACCAGCGTCAAGCGCCGCGGCGTGGCGAAGGCTTTTGCGCCATCGGGAGCAAGGCCCGCCTCGAACAATCGATCCTGCACGGCTTTTTGCAAATCAGCGGCGGCCCTGGCTTGCATCCGCGCCGGTATCTCTTCGGAAAACAGCTCCAGTAATAATTCAGGCATCGCGCATCACTTCGTGGTCTGACCTTCGCGGCGGCGCGATTGCACAGCAGTGGAGCGGGCGGCGACTTTGCCGTTCTCGTTCAAAAAGTTCGCCTCCACATGAATAAGGTTGCGGCTTTTGTTCACCGCCGACGCCTCAATGATGCTGCGCCCCCCGCTCAAAGGCCGGAAAAATTTCGTCTCAAGCTGGGCGGTGCGAAACCGCATATCGCTTTCCTCCAGCACGGTCATCGCCGCGCCCGCAAGGACATGGTCTGCTACAAGGGCGATATAACCGCCAAACATCGCGCCCCCGAACACATAGTTCTGATCCAGCACCCACTCCATTTTGAGTGCGCCGTAGGACCATTCAATGACCCGGAGATCGGCGACGTTTTTACGTGTCCACTCGCCGAATCCGGTTTCACCATTTTGCATCTGGTTGAGCAGGTTGGTATGGCGTTCGCTGGTTTTCATGACGTGCATCATCCCCCTACAAACTGTCGTAATCAACGACGCCGGCGCCGTCGACGCGGCCCTGGGGACTGGCGAGCCACGCCTCGCAGCACATGCGAGCGAGGGTGCGCACTTTTAAAATGTAAGACTGTCGCTCCGTAACGGAGATGACGCCCCTTGCATCAAGCAAGTTGAACAGATGGCTCGCCTTGATGCATTGGTCATAGGCCGGAAGGGCGTAGGACGCGCCGGCCTTCTCGCCCGCCTCGATAATCGCGGCGCAGACGGCTTCAGCTTCCTTGAACTGGCGCAATAAAACATCCGTATCCGCCAATTCAAAATTATAGGCGGAAAACTCCACCTCGGACTGATGAAAAACATCGCCGTAGCTGAACGGCTTTCCATTGGGTTTTTTCCCGCCGAACACAAGGTCGTAACCATTGTCGACGCCCTGCACATACATGGCCAGACGCTCCAGCCCGTAGGTGAGCTCCCCCGTTACGGGTTTGCAGTCGAACCCGCCCACCTGCTGGAAGTACGTGAACTGGGTCACCTCCATGCCGTCGCACCAGACCTCCCAACCAAGCCCCCAGGCGCCCAGCGTCGGGCTCTCCCAGTCATCCTCCACAAAGCGGATGTCATGTTTCGTCCGATCGATGCCGAGGGCCGTCAGGCTGTCCAGGTACAGCTCCTGGATATTTTCCGGCGACGGCTTCAGGACAACTTGAAACTGATAGTAATGCTGGAACCGGTTGGGGTTTGCGCCATAACGCCCGTCCGTCGGCCGGCGACAGGGTTGGACGTACGCTGCGTTCCAGGGTTTGTCGCCGAGGGAGCGCAGGGTGGTCGCCGGATGGAATGTGCCGGCGCCCATTTCCAGATCGTAGGGCTGCAGGATGACGCAGCCATGGGCGGCCCAATAGCGCTGTAGGGTGAGAATCAACCCCTGAAACGAAACATCCTGTTCTGGCGCGGCGTCGGCCATGGCGGGCGGCGTCTTTCAATCTTCAGAGCGCATTCACAAAGGTGGAGGCCGGTTTTGTGCGTAAAATGCGCGTTAAAACAACATCCAAGGCGCGCTCGCAATTCTTCGGAACTGTGAACGCGCTTCAGAACCATTTCGCTCTTGCGAAAAGGCTGCGGGACCCTATCGGCGGCCCCGGAGCGGGTCAAGCGTGAGGGCGGGTCAGATGCGCCAGCAGGGTTAGAGCTTTGCTGGCCGCACCAGGCGGCGCAGAAGCGGAGCCCCCATTTCGCCCGGCGCTCTCAAAGGCCGGCGAGGACGGCGCGAACCTCTGCGGCGGCGGCTTCCGGCGGCTCCACCGCCAAGGCAGCTTCGTAGTGGCGACGGGCGGCGGCGGCGTCGCCCTGGGACTGCGCCACCAAGCCACGGCCGATATGAGCCTTATAGGAATAGGGGTCGAACGTGAGAAGGCGCTTGAACACGGTGTCCGCTTCAGCCGCAACGCCATCGGCGGCAAGGCACAGACCATAATCCACCAGAGCGTCCATATCCCAGGCGTCCTCGGTGACGCGCCCTTGCGCCGCAGCGCAGGCGTTGTCGGACAGATCCGCACCGGAGGCCGCGATGGCGGTTTGGCGCAAAGCCTCCCCCGTGAGCGGTTCTGACGAAGCGGCGGCCGGCGGCGGAATAACGGGCGCCGAGGCGGGCGGCGCCTCAGAAGGCGCAGCCGATGGCGCCGCGACGGAGGGAACGGCAGGCGGAACGGCGGACGGCGCAGAAGCGGACGACGGCGCCGTGTTGGGCGCGGGCGTCAATGCGGCGGGTTTGGCTTCCGCCATGCGCGGACGATCTTGCTCCGCAGGCTCGGACACGGGCCGCGAGTCTGAAGAAGGCGGCGCGCCCGCAAGACCGGGACGCGGCTTGGGGTTTGATTGCAACGGCGAGGGACTTTGAGGCGCCGCGGAGGCGCTTTGCACCGGCGTCGCGCCACGGGCGAAATCGATGACAATGCGATACCCGCCTGGGCCGGGCGCAGATTTAACGCGCGGCGCCCCGACCTCGGGCGCGGTGATAAGCACAAGACCCGAGCCGCCATCCCGGCGCAAAACGATATCGGCGATGGGCGCCGCCTCCCGCGGGGCGACGAAACGCATATCCCGCAGCTCCGCTTCAGGCAACGAAATGGCGTAAGCGCCGTCGCGACGGCCGAGGTTCTGCGCTGTCACCTCGGCGCTCAGCACCAGTTCAATGCGCGCGATATCGCCGGCGCCGCCGACCCGCAGATCGACAAGCCGCGCCGCCTCGGCCGGCGCGATCGCCGCAGCGCCGAGAACAAGAAGGCCCGCCGCCCTTATATACCGCCTGCATCGTCCCATCAGGGGTCCTGTCGCCAAAGCTGAAGCGCCTTTCAAAAGCGCAACGCCCCTAAACTTCGCTTCATCCGGGTATTTTTGTCAGGCTTCGCCCGCCCCCGTCAATCAACGGAACCGAGCGCGCGCCGATTTCTCAATAATAATGAATGAGATAGCGGCTGCCTTTCACAACATAACTTCCGCCGTAGCCGTCATAGCACATGGTTCCGCCAATGCGCGCGCGATAGCCGCGCCAGTACCCGTCCTTTTGCACTGGATGACACGCCCGGGCCTTCGGCTTGTATGCGTATGATTCGCCGTAAGAGCGGTTCTTGTAGCGATTTTTCTTATAGCCGTGGTTTTTATAGCCATAATTCTTGTGGCTGTAGCCCTTGTGGCCGCCATGCCCGTAGTGCTTGTTTTTGTAATGCCTTTTGTAGGCGTAAGGCGCGTCGCGTCTATGGGGCCTATACTTTTTGTGGGCGTACCCTTTGTGGGCGTACCCGTACCCCCGCTTGTCATAGTCTTTATACGATACGGCGAATGCGCCGTCGCCGTCCACGTAAAGACTGAACTTCGGATCGGCGCGTCCCGGGCTCGCCATGACGACAAGACCGGTCAAAAGCAAAACGAAGGCCGCCGTCGCTTTCACGGCGAAAGAAGGAAACGTTATCGCATGGGCCATAATGCGCTCCATTAAAGATGCGCGCCCCCAAGCCTGCAATGATAGTTCCAAAACCCCGACCGTCAAATCGCAAGCTCCCCCCAGCCGCCTTGACCTTGCTGGCGAACCGCCGACCATAGAGCCTATGTTTGACGTCGTTTCGCCTTCGAAATCCTTCAGCTTTTACGAGTTCTTCGCCGGCGGCGGCCTCGCCCGCCGCGGCTTTGAGCAAAGCGCGGCGCCCTGGACCTGCGCCTTCGCCAACGATGTCGATCCCATGAAGGCCAGGGCCTATCGCGCCGCCTTCGGCGACGATGTTTTTCAACAAGGGGATGTCGCCGCGCTGACTGTCGATGCGTTGCCGGGCCGGGCCGATCTCGCCTGGGCCTCGTTCCCCTGCCAGGACCTGTCGCTGGCGGGCGCGCGCGGCGGGCTCGCCGCCGCCCGGTCGGGAACCTTTTTCGCCTTTTGGCGCCTGATGGAGGCCCTGCGGCGGGAGGGACGGGGGCCCCGCATCCTCGTTCTGGAAAACGTCGTCGGCCTGCTCACCTCCCGGGGCGGCGCAGACTTCGCGGCGCTGGCGGAGCACCTGTCGGCCGCTGGGTATGCCTGGCGCCCCCATATCATCGACGCCGCAGCCTTCGTGCCCCAGTCCAGGCCGCGTTTGTTCGTCACCGCCTTCGCCCCCGACGCCGACGTCGGCGCCCTTGCCGAAAGTCCAGGCGATGCATTTCACCCCCCTGCCTTGGCGCGCGCCCTTCAGCACCTGCCAGAGGCCGCCAGGGCGGGGTATCGGCCATTTGCCCTGCCGACGCCGCCCCGGCGCAACGCCAATCTCATCGATATTGTCGATGCAGAACCTGAAGGCGTGCCCTGGCACGGGCCGGAGGCGACGGAAAAGCTCCTCGCCCTGATGGCGCCCCGGCACAGGGCGGAGGCGGAGCGGCGCCGCGCGTCGGGCGTAAAATCCGTAGGGGCCGTGTTCCGCCGCATGCGGCGGGAGAACGGCGCCTCCGTCCAGCGGGCCGAGGTGCGGTTCGACGGCCTCGCCGGGTGCCTGAGGACCCCCGCCGGCGGCTCCTCCCGCCAGACGCTTTTGGTGATCGAGGACGGACGCATCCGCTCGCGCCTTTTATCGCCGCGGGAGGCGGCGCGGCTGATGGGTCTTGCCGACGACCACCCGTTGCCGCCGCGCCCGACGGCGGCGTTTAAAGTCTGCGGCGACGGCGTCGCCGTCCCTGTCGTAGCGTGGCTCGCCGATCACCTCCTTGCGCCGGCGCTGGCCGAAGCGTATGCGGCTTCCGCCTCCCCTGCCTGCGGGGGAGGCGTCGCCGAAGGCGATGGTGGAGGCGCGATGGCGCGACATACTCAAACACCAGACTTCACGACGAACACCGCCGCCCCCCTCCCTAACTCTCCCCCGCTTGCTGAGGAGGGGACCAAGGCGGCGCCCGTTTTGGACGAGCTGTAAATGACCCAGCCGTCCACAGATGTTTTCAGTCCTGAAAAACGCTCCGCCGTCATGCGAGCCGTCAAGGCCAAGGACACCAAGCCGGAGCTGAAACTGCGCAAGGCCCTCCACGCCCTCGGCTTTCGCTACCGCCTCCACCGCAAGGACCTGCCCAGCAAGCCGGACCTCGTGTTCCCCGGCCGGCGGGCCGTCATTTTCGTCCATGGCTGTTTCTGGCACGGCCACGACTGCAAACGCGGCGCCCGCATCCCGAAACAGAACCGGGCGTATTGGGAGGCGAAAATCGCCCGCAACAAAGCGCGGGATGAGAGGAATATAAACGCCTTGACGGACATAGGATGGCGGGTGCTGACGGTTTGGGAATGCCAGTTGAAAGACATAAAAAAAGCCGCGGACGCCGCCGCGGCTTTTCTAGAAAAAACACCGTAGACGTTAAAACGCCTCTTCCTCCAGCGCCATCACCGGGTCCGCGCCGGTTTTCAGCTTGGCGAAGTGGGCGGCGATTTCAGGCAAAACGCGATCGACATAGTACCGGCCGGTTTTGATTTTATTCGCATACAGCGGGTCGCTGTCGCCGTCGGCGATTTTGCCGAGGGAGACCTTGACCATCATCGCCCACATATAGGCGAGCGTCGTCAGGCCGAACATCTGCAGATAGTCCGTGGACCCGGCGCCGGCATGGTCGAAGTTCTTCATGGCGTTCTCGCCAAGCCAGCCTGTGGCCTCCTCCAATTGCGCCTTGGCGGATTTCAGGCCTGCGACGAAGGGCGCCATGTCGGCGTCGCCCTCGTTCTCGGCGACGAACTCGTCGATTTCCTTAAAATATGTCTGCCAGTAGCGGCCGCCTTCGGCCATCAGCTTACGGCCCACAAGGTCGAGCGCCTGAACGCCGTTGGTGCCCTCGTAAATCATGGAAATGCGGCAATCGCGGACGAATTGCTCGATGCCCCATTCCTGGGTGAACCCGGAGCCGCCAAGAACTTGCTGGGCCTCGATGCAGGATTTAAAGCCGCGGTCGGTGAGGAAGGCCTTCAGAACCGGCGTTAAAAGCGCCAGGTAATCGCTCGCCTTTTGCCGCACCTCTTCGTCAGGGGATTTTGTCAAAAGGTCCGTATAAAGCGACATCCAAAAAGTGAACGCCCGCCCGCCCTCGACAAAGGCTTTCTGGTTCATCAGCATGCGCCTCACGTCCGGATGAACAATAATCGGATCGGCCGGGCCGTCCGGGTTTTTCGGCCCCGTCAAGGAGCGTCCCTGGATGCGGTCCTTGGCGAACGGCACGCAGTTTTGATACGCGACAGAGGCTTGCCCGAGGCCCTGCATGCCCGTGCCGATGCGCGCTTCGTTCATCATCACGAACATGGCCTTCAGGCCCTTGTTCTCCTCGCCCACGAGCCAGCCTGTGGCCTCGTCGTAATTCATGACGCAGGTGGAGTTGCCGTGAATGCCCATTTTCTCCTCAAGACCGCCGCAGCTAACGCCATTGCGATCACCGAGGGAGCCGTCGTCGTTGACGAAATATTTCGGCGCCACGAACAGGGAGATGCCTTTCACCCCCTCCGGCGCGCCTTCGATCCGGGCGAGGACGAGGTGGACGATATTTTCCGCCATATCGTGCTCGCCGCCGGAGATCCAGATCTTCTGTCCTGAGATTTTATAGCTGCCGTCGCCTACGGGAACCGCCTTGCTCTTCAGCATGCCGAGGTCCGTGCCGCAATGGGGCTCGGTCAGGTTCATGGTGCCGCCCCATTCGCCGCTCACCATTTTCGGCAAATACTTTTTCTTCTGCTCCTCCGTGCCATGATGGTGGAGGGCGGCGTAAGCGCCGTGGGTCAGGCCCGGATACATCGCAAAAGCCTGGTTCGCCGAAGACAGCATCTCCGACCACGCCATGCCGACAATGTTGGGCAGGCCCTGTCCGCCATAGTCCGGATCGGAGGTGAGCCCCATCCAGCCGCCTTCGACGAGCTGTTGGTAAGCCTCGTTAAACCCCTTCGGAGTCGTCACCGAGGCGTCGTCGTTGCGCACGCAGCCTTGCTTGTCGCCCACGGTGTTCAGCGGGTGTACGACGTCCCGGGCGATTTTCGCGCCTTCCTCTAAAATGGCGTCCAGCACATCCTCGCTGGCGTCGGAAAAGCCGGGCAGATTTGAATATTTGCCGATCTGCAAAACGTCCTGCAGGAGAAATTTCATGTCGCGCACTGGCGCTTCGTATGTGGTCATGGCTGGCGTCTCCGTTTGGGTAAGTGTCTTTAAACGTTTCTAAGGGGCTTTCAGGGCGCGCTCGATCGCCGTTCAGTCTTTTTTACGCTCTTCAACGGGCCTTAAGATAAGCGATAACGCGGTGGAGGCGAGGCTTATTTGCAGTGCTGCGCCCAACAATCGCAGCTTCTCCTGCACAATGTTTACCCAAGGTTAACGACGTTTTGGCTTGATGTTTGCGCTTAGGCGAAGCGTCTGTTTCGTTTTGCGCCGCAAAACCTGCTTTGGCGGATCGAAACGGGACTGGGCGTTCGTCGATTTTCTGCGCAATGACGGCAGATTTTGTGGGCGGACGGGAGCTTTACACTATATACGGCGCGCATTAGCGTCGCCCGTGGATCGGACAGTTAGGCGCATGAAAACCAGTATCCCATGGAGCGTTAAAGGCATCGACCAAAACGCGCGCGAAGCGGCCAAAGACGCCGCGCGGCGCGCCGGCATGACCGTGGGCGAATGGCTGAACCAGGTCATTATCGATTCCGGCGGCGAAGCCGATGAAGGCTATGGCCGGCGGCGGGACGACCATCCCCGCGGCGGTTATGGACCGCAACGACGGGAGGCGGATGCGGCCGCAGACGATATTGGCGCGCTGTTCGATATTCTTCAGGAGCTTGGGGAGCGCATTGACGACGCTGAAGAGCGCACCAGCCGCTCCCTGCGCGGCCTGGACCGATCCGTGACCACAACCCTCGCCCGCCTCGACGATCTGGAACATGACGCCGAAACGATGAAATCGATGGCCACGGCCCGCAACGCCATCGAAGCGCGACTGGAGCGGTTGGAGCGGGACGACACAAAGACCAAACGTCTCGACGCGCTGAAATCCCTCGAAGGCGCGCTTGTGCATGTGGCGCAAAATATCGACGCATCGCAAAAAACGACGAACGAACGGGTGGAAGCGAACGAGGCCGCTCTTTCCAATGCGCTGGAGCGTCTGGAGACGGCCGAAGCCGATTCTGTGTCCGCCCTTGATTATATGCGCACGGCGATGGACCGCCTGGCCGCCCGGGTCGATGCGTCGGAAGCCCGCGCCGAAGAAACGGCGAAAAGCCTTGAGAAACAACTGTCCTCCATTGACGCCCGTCTGGGAGAAACCGGCGCCGCAGCCGCCCCGGACCCGGAAATCGAAAACAAGCTGAACGTCCTGGCCGAAGAATTGCGCGGCGGCGGAACGGCGCTGGAGGACAAGCTCACCAAGATCGCGACAAAGATCGAAAAAGACGACCAGCGGCGCGACGAAGCCTTTAACGCCCTGTCGAGCCAAATCGACGCCCTGCGCGCCGGCTTGCAGTCCCGCGATAACAATGACGCGCCCGAGGCGATCGTCGCGGCGATCGCAGATATGACGGAACGCCTGGACGCTCTGGAACAAGGCGTCGTGGCCGCACCGACATTCGTTCCCGAAGATGCGCCCATCGCCGCGCACGAGGCCGCCCCGAACAGCGACCGCGAGGACCCCGCCCCCGCAGACGCGGCGGATGAGCCGATGAACGATCGCGATCGTCAGCTTGCAGAATTGAATGAAGCATTCGTGATCGACGATGACGAGCCCTATGAAGAGCTCGATATCGACCTGGAGGAACTTGCCCGGGAAGAAGAAGCGGAGATCGCCGCTCGCCAAAACGCCGACGCGGAAAGCCTGGCGGAGGCGCCGCTGGCGCCGGCCCTGAAGCCAGCGCCGATGCACGAACAAGAAGATAAGCCCGTTGCAGACGATGCGCTTCAGGAAGAGCCTGTTCTATCCCTGGACGGCGCCCCCGACGAAGAGCCGCAGGAGCCCAAAGACTATCTGGAAGCAGCGCGCCGCGCCGCGCAAAGCGCATCGCAAAACCAGAACCGCAAGGGCGAGGCGCCGGCGCCCCATGAACCCCTGCGCGCCCACGCCGTGGAAGAGGAAACGGAAGAAAAGCCCAGCGGCGGGCTGGTGAAGCATCTCGTTATGGGCGCCGTCGTCGCCGCATTTGTGTCCCTGGCCGTCGGCGGCTTCCTCGTTCTGCGTACGGCCAACCTGCCCTCGCCGTTCGGCGAGCCAGAGCCCGCAACGCCCGTTACAGCGACCGCCGAAGCGCCCCCTGCAGCGGTCCCGACCCCGACGCCTGTCGCCGAAGAGCCGGCGGGCGACGCGACCCCGGACGGCGGAGACGACGTCGCCGCCCTGGAGCAGGCCGCAGCAGCCGGAGATCCCGACGCCCTGTATCTGCTCGGCGCCCGGGAACTCGACGCGGTTGACGGCGGCAACGTGGAAAAGGCCGCCCAGATGCTCCTGAAGGCCGCCTACCAGAACCACGCGCCGGCACAATTTACGGTCGGGCAACTCTATGACACCGGCCGCGGCTTCCCTAAAGACAGCGCTGCGGCGCGGCGCTGGCATGAACGGGCCGCCAAAGCCGGTCACGCCCAGGCGATGCACACCCTGGCCGTGATGTTCGCCAAAGGCGAAGGCGGCCGCAAGGATTTGACCGAAGCCTCCCTGTGGTTCGAACGGGCGGCACGGCGCGGCCTCAACGACGCCCAGTACAATCTCGGCGTTCTTTACGAACAGGGCAACGGCGTGCCGCAAGACTTCGCCAAGGCCTTCTTCTGGTACTCGATCGCTGCGGCGAACGGCGACCGCGACGCTGCGCAGCTCGCCCAGGCCGCCACAGCCAATTTAAGCCCCGCGCGCATGGCTGAAACGCAAAGTGAAATCGCCGCCTGGGCGCCGGAGCCGCTTGATCCGCAAGCGAACGGTTTAGACCTGAAAGCAGCGAAACCGGACCCCCTTGTGGCGGAGGCTCAGCGCCTTTTGACGGAATTGGGTTTTGATCCCGGCGCGCCAGAGGGGTATAGAAACAATGAGACGGCGTCCGCCGTCCGCAAATTCGAAGAACAAGCCGGCCTGCCCGTCGCCGGCGAGGTCACGCCCGCGCTCGTGCAAGCTCTAAAATCGGCCTTGCCGGAAGCAGCGGAATAACCCGCCAGCGGGACGCGGCCGGCGCTTGTAAAACGCCGGACCCTTAAGCGCCCCATGCAGATTTACCTGCCTATCGCGGAATTGTCGGTGAACCCTCTCATCGTGTTGATGATGGGGGGCGCCGTCGGTTTTCTGTCCGGCATGTTCGGGGTCGGCGGCGGTTTTCTGATGACGCCGCTTCTGATTTTCTACGGCATCCCGCCGGCGGTCGCGGTGGGTACAGAGGCCTCGCAAATCGTCGCCTCATCGGTGTCCGGCGTGCTCGGTCACTGGCGGCGCAAGGCGGTCGACATCAAGATGGGTTTGACCCTTGTCGCCGGCGGCGCCGCGGGATCTTTCATTGGGGTTCTGATTTTCCAACGCCTTCGGGAGATGGGTCAGGTCGACCTTATGATCTCCCTTGCCTACGTACTGTTTCTCGGCGTTGTCGGCGGCCTTATGCTGGTGGAAAGCATTCGCGCCGCCACCAAGGACAAGGACGCCGGCGGCCGCAGACGCAAGCGCGGACACAGGGGGATTATCGCCGCCCTGCCCTTTAAGGTGCGGTACCATCGCTCGCAAATCTATATCAGCGTCCTGCCGCCCCTGGCGCTCGGCTTTTGCGTCGGGGCCCTGGCGGCGATTATGGGGGTCGGCGGCGGCTTTATCATGGTGCCGGCGATGATTTACCTTCTGCATATGCCGACAAACGTCGTCATCGGAACGTCTTTGTTTCAAATCATCTTCGTCACGGCCCTTGTGACGGTGCTCCACGCGGTGGCCAACCAGACCGTCGACATCGTGCTGGCGATGCTCCTGCTCATCGGCGGGGTTGTCGGCGCCCAGTACGGGGTGCGCGCCGGGGCTCATTTGCGCAGCGAATATCTGCGTATTCTGCTGGCGCTCCTCGTCCTCGCCGTATGCGGCCGCCTCGCCTACGATCTCGTAGCAACGCCGTCGGTTCCGTTCACCGTAACGGAGGCGTTCGAATGATGTTTCGTCTTGCGGTCTGGATCTTCTTACTCGCCGCGCCTGTGCATGCGGACGAAATTTCCGTGGCGCTGACGGAGCAGCAGATCTCCATCGACGAAGGATTTTCCGGCGCCCGGATCATTCTGTACGGCGTCGTCTCCGGCGCGGGCGGCGCCGAGCGCGCGCCAGGGGATCTTGTTGTCATCGTGCGCGGACCTGAGGAGGATCTCGCCGTTCGGGAAAAACGCCGCACCGGACCGATTTGGACGGCGGGAGAGCCGGTGAGGGTCGCGGGCGCGCCCGGCTTTTACTTCCTGGGCGCGACACGGGCCCTCAACGATATCCTGAGTCCCGACGAGCGCACCGAACGCCAGATCGGCGCAGGACATCTCAGCGTCTCCCTCATCGACGCCGCCGCCGGACAACGTTCGCCCGACACGCTGGAGATCGCCCGCGCCGCCATTGTCGAGGCGATGTCGGACCGGGCGCTTTACCGGGAAGATATAGGCGCGGTCAGCTTCCTCGACGGCGGCTTGTTCCAGGTCGCCATCGATTTCCCAGCGAACACGCCGGTCGGGCCTTACCGGTCAGAGATCTATCTTCTGCGCGCGGGGGAAATCGTCGCCTGGCGCACCGCCCCGCTTTACGTGGAGAAGGTGGGCCTGGAGCGCATGCTGTACGATCTCGCCCACCAGCGGCCGCTCACCTACGGCCTCCTGTGCGTCGCCATGTCGCTGTTCGCGGGGTGGCTGGCGTCGGTTCTGTTTCGCAGATGACATAAAGCAGGTTAACATCGCCTATCTGAAAGGGGGCCGCCATGACCGACGCCGCAGCCGCGCGAACCCACGACGCAGATCCAGCCGCAGCCCGCAAGGGCCTGCCTCAATCGGCTGCGTTGCTCGCCTACGCGGGGGCGCTGCCGCTTCTCATCCTCGCCATCATCGGCTGGACCGTCGCGCCGGGCCTTGCCGACGGGATCACGGCCTTCACCATCGCCTACGCCATCGCGCTGCTCGCCTTTTTCGGCGGCGTGCGCTGGGGTGTTGCAGTGATGCGCGCCGACGGGCCGAGCTTCGCCCAACTGATCGGCGCCGTCATGCCGGTGTTCATGGCCGCGCCGCTGATGTTTGTGGCGGGGCCGGTCACGCAACTCGCGCTGTTGTCGGTGATTTTTCCAGCGCTGCTGATCGATGATTTGCGCACAACGCGCAAAGGCGTCGGGGCGCCGACCTGGTATCTCGGCGTGCGCACGCCGCTCACCATCGTTTTGGAGCTTGCCCTCCTCGCCACCCTCGCGCGGCTGCTCATGCCGACATACGCTTAAGGATCAAGGAGCGCCCATGGCTTTGTCGCAGACCAGCGGCCCGACCGTACCGCGCACGCCGCTTTTGCTCGGCTATCTCGGTCTGTTGCCGTTTTTCTTCGGCGCCCTGGCCGTATGGGCCTTGCCGGGAACTTTGGAACGCGCACGCATCCTCGATATTTACACCGCGCAACTTTATTACGGCGCTGTCATTCTGTCCTTTATGGGCGGGGTCCGCTGGGGCCTTGCAACCGCGACAGAAAATTGGGGGATGCTGGCGGCCTCAGTGTTGCCGGCGCTGATCGCCTGGTTCGCTCTTTGGCCCTTCGGCCTCGGCGGCATAGAGTTGAGCGCCGTATTGCGGCTCAGCCTTCTCATCGTCGCCTTTTTGGGCCTGCTCTATTACGACGTAAAAGCCGCCCGCTCCGGCGCAGCGCCGTCCTGGTACGCGCTGTTGCGGCTAAGGCTTACGTTTTATGTCGTGATCTTCCTCGCTGCGACCCTCATGCGCTTGGCGAGTTGGGGATACTATTGATGGCGCAACAACAAACATAGCACGCCTTCTTTCCTCCCCCGCCGCGCGGGGGAGGTGTCAGCGAAGCTGACGGAGGGGGCTCTCGGTCTCTCCCGGCAATCAAGCTCACAGCTTATGGAAGCCGCCCCCCTTCGACCGCTCCGCGGCCACTTCCCCCGCACGCGGGGGGAAGAAAGACGCCGCACCCCCCAAAAACATCTCAAGCAGAAAGCGAACGAAACAACCTCAACGCCCCAAACCCGCGAAAACGCGCGCCCGCCCTTTCCATTTTCGTTAACAAAAGGTTAAACTCCGCATTAGGGTTAAAGGGGTAAAGCGGAGTAACGGGGTTATGTCGGCGCGCGCGTTCGCTGGGTTTTTCGTCACGCTTCTGGCGGTTCTTATTCTTGTCGGCACATTTGCGGCCTCGATGGCCATGGCCTTCGGCAAAGCCATGGCGGCGACCGGCGATACGCCACAAACCGCCATCGTCAACACAGGGCCGGAATGGCGCCTCGTCAAGGACGCCTGGGACCAGGACGATGAGCGCGGTTACGAGAATTTCGTCCGCGCCCTCGGCCGCACCTCCTGCGCCAGCCTTGACCAATGCCTGCGCTCCGACGCAAACCCCTACCGCCACACAGACGGCGATGAGATTTTTTACGGCGACTGCGCCGACGTCGCTTATTTCCTGCGCGGCTATTACGCCTGGAAAAACGGCCTGCCCT
>JBCDBL010000026.1:0-35919 GCA_039183635.1 Pseudomonadota bacterium | reverse complement strand
ACGCCGACAAGTAAAGCCGCCGTTCGCGCGGGCGTTCCGGCGACAAAGCGTTCAAGTAGCTTGTTCGTCTGAATATGTGAGAGTTTTGAGTGCTTTAAGCGCATCAGGCCACCCTAGGAAGTTCAATCTCCTAGGTCAGCCTCTAATTAGATTCACACGGGCGTGCTCTAGATCTTTGTTTTGACGGTCGAACAATTGCTCGACCTTTTGCGAGAAAACCGGCATCCGCTTTTACGCGACACGTCCTAAATAATCTGTAGGGGATTTAATATTATAGATTTTATAAATTGAACCGTACCTAGAAAGTCTCCAAAGTGATTTTTTTTGCAATAGCCTTGCCCAAATCCCTTAAAGAATTTTAACCTTTATACAGACAATAAGTCAGAAAACCAAAACTCGATAGCGACCATGACAGAACGTCGAACGCCCCCGCCTCAATACGAGCGAAGCCTCGCGGACAGGCCGCGACTGTTCATCGTTTCGTCTTTGCTTTTGTTTTGCGTGATTTCAACACTACAGATCCGCCGAATAGCTTTGGCGATATTTTAATTTGGGAACTGACCGGTTTCTTCAGCAGCGATTGTATCAAGGGCTTGCGCGGTGCTGCGTTCTGTCTTCAAGAAACAGCGCACGCGCCTCTCGACGACGATTTCATAAACGTCAGACACCGACGCGTCACCGAAATCCGCAACAGCAACCTCTTTCGCGGCTTGTACGATCATAACAATGCCGCCATGCTCGCTTTGCAAAGGGGACCATGCGCCGAAAAGCCAGCGCCTTCAAAACCGTTTCGCTCGTGATCGGAGAATATGCATTTTGCTAAAGCGTTTCCAGGCCAAGTGTATAAAGTTGACCATTCGCAAATGCGCACAAACAAGACTTGAAAGCGTCGCCTCACATCCGATTAAAGCAACGATGCTTTAGAGCGTGTCGCGCAAAAAGCGGATGCCGGTTTTTCGCAAAAGGTCGAACAAGTGTTCGACCGTCAGAACAAAGATATAGAGCACTTCGTTTGGAGCCAATTAAATGAGACGTGCCCTAGAGTACGTCTCATTTAATTGGATTCATATGACGTGCTCTAGGTCTTTGTTTACGCGTGTCTTTTACGCAAAACCGGTATCCACTTTTGCGTGACACGCGCTAGAGTACGCCCAACCGGACCCCTAACGGTTTATGTTTCAACACAAAAGGCCTCCACATATAAATTGCGGAGGCCTTTAAGATATAACAGGTAAAACGACCTGGATATTAGTTTGCAGCAGGCAACGCCAAAATGACTTTGGACGCCTGGGCCGATACCTGGCCGACCGGCGCGGGGTCTTCCGGTGGAATCGGCGCTTCCGGCCAAAGTCCGATCAACGCGTCAATCTCTGCAATCAAGTCTTCCGCACGGGGATCGAACGTTTCAGCCCTGTCCCGGGCTACGATCGCAAAGCCATAAGCATCCTGATATTCGTTGGCGTCGGTCACGACGCCATCGGTGATGGCGATTGTGTACTCTTCAACGATGACATCCATCAGGAATGTTATAACCTCAACCGTATCGCCGCCGGCTTTTTCCGCAACGCTGGCGAGATTGGCTTCTGCCGCCTCGAGTTGCGGTTCAATCTCTTCCGCAGGGCGGCCTTCCTCCAAGGCTTTCGAGACAGCCTCAAAAAGCGAAGCGTCGAAGCCTAAGGCGTCGAGCCCGGCCCGCTCCGCAGCGTGGGTTTCAGAGACAGGGTGAAGAAGATGCGGCGCCGCCATTTCCGGCGCGCCCGCGCGGTAAAGCGCAAGGCCGGCTTCGACATGACCTGTCATAAAGGCGAGACGTTGCGGCAAGGCCAACGTGTCCATATCGGGGCCGGCTTCACCGCCCTCGCCGCCCTCACCACCTTCTCCCTCGCCCATTTCGCCGGCATGGGAGTGCGAGTCGTGTGAATGGGAGTGCGAGTCGTCTGAATGAGAATGCGAATGCCCGTCATCCTCGGCCTTTTCCACGGCTGCTTCATCCTTCGCCGGGGTGGCGGCCTGTTCCTCAGATCCGCACGCTACGAGACCGGTTCCTAAAAACGCCGTACCAAGACCTACGGTCGCCCATTTTTTCAATTTCGTGTTCATCGCCCACCTTTCAAATATGATGCGAGGACTTTAACTTTATCGTCTAAAATTGCAAATTACTCTTAAAGGCGATTCATGGTTCTTGTCATATCCAATATACTCGATGCCGAAACGGCGAAATCCTTTCGCGAAAAAGCAGGCAAGCTGAAGTGGCGCGATGGGCGAATCACCGCCGGCGCAACAGCAAAATCCGCCAAGCGCAACGAACAGGCGAACCTTTCAAACGGACCAGGCCGTGCATTCCGCGACGCGCTGGCGGAGATTGTTTCAAGCCACCCGGTATTGAACGCGGCGGCGCGACCGCGGCGGTTTTCGAACCTTATGGTCAGCCGAACGGCCGACAACGGTCATTACGGCCCCCATGTGGACAACGCCATCATGGGCAAAGACGGCGCTCGGTTTCGGACAGATCTATCGTTTACGTTGTTTCTGACACCGCCCGAAACCTATGAGGGCGGCGAGCTCATCATCCATACATCTGGCGCCGCACAGAGTTTAAAAGAAGAGGCCGGCAGTCTCATTCTTTACCCCACATCCGAGATTCACGAGGTCGCGCCGGTGACCCGCGGGGTGCGTATGGCCTGCGTGGGGTGGATCGAAAGCCTTATCGCTGACACGGCGCAGCGGGATTTGCTGTTCGATCTTGAGAACCTGCGCGCGTCTATGCGCGAACGGTCTTCCGAACAATCCGCTGAGCTTCTGACCCTCGATAAAACGATCGCGAACCTGTTGCGCATGTGGGCGACGCCCTAAAGGCGCGATCTTGCCTTAACAACCGCTGCTCATCCCGACGCACAGCCAGGATGAACAGCGGTTGATCGGCCCGCCCGCCCCTTATTCCTATGGCCAGCCAACCCGGTCGAAGATTTTCACCGCCTCAGCCTGGTTTTCACCGAGAGCCGTTGCGTTCACAGTATCTTCCTTGAACGTCCCGAACGAGGCCACGGCGGAAGACGGCGCAACGCCTTCCACAGCCGGGTATTCGTTATTACCGTTTGCAAAGTACCTTTGCGGAGCCTGTTCGGTCAGATACTCGATAAAGCGCACGGCGTTTTCGCGGTTCGGCGCATGTTTCAAAACACCGGCGCCGCTGATGTTCACATGGGTTCCACGGCCGTCCTGATCCGGGAAGACTACTCCCACCGCATCGACAAGGGCATTTGCGTCCGGCGAACTGGACGCGACAAAGCGCGCTAAATAATAGGAGTTCACAACGGCGATCCCGCATTCACCGGAGGCGACCGAAGCAATCTGGCTGGTGTCGTTGCCTTGGGGTTTGCGGGCGAAGTTGGCGACGACGCCGCCCGCCCAGGCTTCCGCAGCCTCAGCGCCTTCGTTCGCAATGATCGAGGACAGGAGCGACAGGTTGTAGATATTGGAGGATGACCGTATGCAGACTTTTCCTTTGTGCGCCGGATCGGCAAGATCGGCGTATGTGGCCAATGGCGAAGGCAGGCCTGCTTCCTTATTGTAAATAATGACACGGGCGCGCTTCGACAGACCGAACCAAAGGCCTTCGGGGTGGCGCATATGGTCCGGCAAACGCTCGGCCAGCACCTCGGACGTCACCGGCGACAAAAGCCCCGCCTCCTCGGCGCGCCACAAGCGTCCGGCGTCAACAGTGATGAGAACGTCAGCAGGGCTGAATTCCCCCTCGTTGCTGATACGTTCAATCAGCGCATCGGCGCCCGCCTCTAACCTGTTGACTTTGATGCCAGTTTTCTCAGTAAACTCCTCATAAAGCGCAAGGTCGGTGTCGTAGTGTCGCGAAGAATAAAGGTTCACGACGCCATCGGCCGCAACAGGCGCAGCAGACAAAAAGCCGAGCGAGAGCATGACGAACGACAAAGCGGAGGAAAGACGTCTCAGCTCCATGGGGAAAAGCTCCTTTTCCTTTGTTTTAAACAGGATTTCATCGCCCAAACGGCGCAATTTATTTTCTGCGAATGCGTATCACTAAAGCCTGAACCACAGCAAGCAAAACCGTTAGGTCTCAGCGGCGAATGCGAACACGGCGCCGTCCTTTGGCGTCGCCGAGACCCTATCCCCGACAGATAAGCGGTCGCGCCTGCCCGCCTCGGCGACAAGGCGCGCGCCGGATGGCGACATGAGGAAAATTCTCTGCGCAGGCCCGGTGCGCCGGACATCCTCCACAGTCAAATTGCCGCCTCCGGACTGAACGCAAAGCGCTTCGGGCCGGGCGACAAGGCGCAACGCCTTTCCCGGCGCGTCGCCGCTTGCAAGGCAGGACAGGGGCCAGACTCCGAAGGGCGTGTCAAAGCCGCGTTCGGTGCGCCGGGCGTCAATCATCTGGCCGTCGCCGATAAGGGCGGCGACCGTCGGCGCCGCCGGCGCGTCGTAAAGCTCTTGCGGGGCGCCGCTCTGCAACACTTTCCCGCCTTCCATCACGGCAATACGGTCGCCGATCTCCATCGCCTCTTCAGGGTCATGGGTCACCAAGAGCGCGACCGCGTCCCGAGCTTTCAGAACACGGCGCGTTTCTTCGCGAAGTCGCCTGCGCAGAACGATGTCGACATTCGCAAAAGGCTCGTCCAACAACAGCACCCGCGGCGCCGGCGCCAGAGCGCGGGCGAGGGCCACCCGCTGCTGCTGACCGCCCGACAAAGTGTGAGGGTAGCGACGGGCGAACCCGGACAACCCCACCTGATCGAGCAGACCGTCCACGATCGCAGCCTTGTCGCTCTCCCCCTCCACGCCGAAGGCGACATTGCGGGCGATGTTCATATGTGGAAACAGCGCCCCCTCCTGAAAGACAAGCCCCACGGGCCGGGCCTCCGGCGGCGGATTGCGCCCCGGCGCGGCCAGCACCTCTCCATCAAGTCGGATCTCCCCCTCCTGCATGTCGAGAAGGCCTGCGGCGAGACGCAATAAAGTCGTCTTGCCGCATCCAGAAGCGCCGAGCAGACAGGTGATCTCCCCCGCCGCAGCACCGAGCGTCACATCCAAGAGCGCCTTCGCGCCGCCATAGGCGTAGCGCACGCCTGCAAACTCCAAACTCAAAAGATGCGCCCTCCCTACATTTAAGAAATACTCTTAATATGATACACGCGCCAAATGCAAAACGGATGGACCCCACGATGAGGCGCGCGGACGCCCTTTGGACGGCGGCGGCGCTCGGCGTTGCGGCCCTGTCGGCCGTTCCCATGATCGCCGTGTTCTGGGCGTCCCTGGCCGGCGGCGGCGTCGACGGCGGCCATGTGTGGCGGACGACCGCCCTCGGCTATGCGGCGAACACCGCGGCGCTGATGGCGATGGTCGGCGTTATGACAGGTATCATCGGAACCGGAGTCGCATGGCTTGTGACGGCGGCGGAGTTTCCCGGACGGCGTGTTTTGTCCTTTTTGCTGGTCCTGCCCCTGGCGGCGCCGGCCTATATTCTCGCGTATTTGTATACGGATCTGTTGTCATTTTCCGGCCCCGTGCAAACAGCCCTTCGGGAAACCTTTGGATGGCGGGCGGGCGACTATTGGTTTCCGGAAATCCGCAGCCTGCCCGGCGCAGCGCTGATGCTGAGCCTTGTGCTTTACCCTTATGTCTATCTTCTCGCCCGGGCGGCCTTTGCAGCCCAGAGCCGCAGCCAGTTCCAGGCGGCGCGCACCCTGGGGCTGTCGCCGGGACGCGCGTTCCTCAGGGTTGTCTTGCCCGGCGCCCGGCCCGCCATCGCCGGGGGGCTCGCCCTCGCGCTCATGGAAACGCTCGCTGATTTCGGCGTCGCGGAATATTTTTCCATCCATACGTTCAGCACGGGTATTTTCCGCACATGGCTCGCCATGGGGGACCGCCTGGCCGCGATGCAGCTCGCCGGGGCCATGCTGGTCTTTGTGATCCTTCTCGTGGGGCTTGAGGCGCTGACCCGGCGGGGCCGGGTCGTCAGCGCCGATCGCCTGTCCGCCGCCGCGCCGCCGTTCAAACTGTCGCCCCTGGCGGGCGCCCTCGCCTGCGCCGCCTGTGCCGCCCCTGTCCTGTTCGGGTTCGCGATCCCCGCCGGCGTCCTGGTCTTCTACGCCGCGACGGTGGGCGACGGGCTGTCCTTCGCAACGCTCTGGAGCTATGCGCAAAACAGCTTCGTCGCCGCCGCCGTCACAGCCGTGATCGCCACCGCGCTCGCGCTGCTTTTGGCCTACGCCCACCGCAGGGCGAGCGCCGGCGGAAAGCGCGGCGCTTTGACCAAAAGCAGCGTACGCATCGCAACCCTGGGATACGCCCTTCCCGGCGCGCTGTTGGCGATCGGCCTTCTCGCACCGCTCGGCGCATTCGACCAGAGCTTGACGCGCTTTTCCCGAAACACTTTTGGTCTTGACCACGGCTTGTTGCTGACGGGATCCTTAGTGATCCTTATCTATGCGCTGATCGTCAGATTCCTCACCGTCTCCTACAACAGCGTCGGCGGGGGCATGGAGAAAATCTCCCCCGCCATGGACGCCGCCGCGCGATCCCTCGGCGCGGGGCCCTCCGACGTCATACGCCGGATCTATGCGCCGCTTTTGCGGCCAAGTCTTGCGGCGGGGGCTTGTCTTGTGTTCATCGACGTGATGCGCGAATTGCCGGCGACGCTTATTTTACGGCCGTTTAATTTTGAGACCTTGGCGACACGGGTTTACCGCCTCGCCAGCGACGAACGCCTGACAGAGGCCTCTACCGCAGCATTGCTGATCGTAATTGTCGGCGTTTTGCCAGTGCTTGCGCTGAACAGGTTCCGGACCTGAAAGCCCGGGCTAGAACTTCACTACGCCGCCAAACGCAAACGTTCAGCCGCAACGCAAGCCGGTGCAAATGGAGTTGCCGCCCCTGTACGGACCTGATAATTGTTGATATTGACTATCAATATGACATGTGAACGGCATTGCGGCGAGATTCGATAAACCTATGCTTCCAAAAAGAGCAGTTGGCGAAAAAGTGTTTAGCAACGGTGAACTGTCTCCCGACGGCGCGCTGGAAGAGATTGCGGGCGAAGCAGACCGCCGGTTCGCTTCCACTGCAGAACAACAGACGCAAGCGGCGCAAAAGCAATGACAAACGTTATCATTACAGGCCTCGCCAGCGCCTTGTCGTACCTTGCGTGCGCCCTGTTCTTCCAATCCGGAGCGCGGCGCTCGACGATTGAGTTGCTCAAAACGTCGGAACGCGCCCAAACGGGCGCCAGAATAGCCGGATGGGCGCTGTTGGTGTTGGCGCTGTTCCTGTTTTCGGCGCCCCAGGGATGGGAGCGCGGTGTTACTATATGGATCGGCGCCGTCGCCTTCGCCGGAGGAGTTAGCCTTCTTGTCTCCGCTTTACGGCCGAACTGGCATGCCTATAGCGGCCTTGCGGCCGGCGCATGCGCCGTGTTGCTGACCGGGGCGCTCATCGTTCAGGGTGTGTCAGGATGAATATACTCTTCATATTTATAATCCTGCTCGTTGTCGCCGGGATCGGCTTTGCGACGGCGAAAGCCCCGCGTTTGACGAGCGTTTTGTTCTGGGCCCGGGCGGCGACGATTTTCGTCAGCGCAGCGTTGCTGCTGATCGCTCCGGGACCGTTCGCGGAGAAAGCTTTTTTATTTTCACTGTCTGTGCCGCTTATCTGGGCGGGGCTGCAATTCTGGTGCTACTGGGATGCGCAAAAGTGGCGCGTTACGGGCGGCCTGATCGGCCTTTGCCTTGTCGGCGGCGCGATCGTTTATTTCGTTGAACCCAGCGTGTGAGGTAAGAAGCGATGGATCGGGCCCGTCATCACAGAAATTACGATCTCCATTCGTGGACCGGCGTGACGCTCGGGTTGTTTATCTTCATCGTCTGTTTTTCAGGGTGCATTGCACTTTTTTATCACGAGCTTCTCGCCTGGGAGGATCCAGCAAAGCGGATAGAGCTCGACCGCGAGCCGGCGCCCTTCAACGAGACGATGACAGCCTGGGTCAACGAAACCGAGAAAACGGGCGAAATTGAGTTCCTGAACATCACCTACCCCAGCATTATCGAGCCATATTATTTGGTGTACGCCCATGTGCACAATGAGAACGGCGAAGACGCTAACCATTTCGTCCGTTGGCACCCTTATACGCTGGAGATGCTGCCCACCCGGAAAGACGGCATGGCGCGCTGGCTGTATGATTTTCACAGAGACCTGATGTGGCCTGCGGAACTTGGCGGGACCACGATCGGCAGGGCGCTCGTCGGCGCTGCAGGCGTTATCTTGATGCTCGCCATCATCACCGGCGTTGTCGCGCACACCAAAATCTTCGAGGAGATGTTCTCCTTGCGTTACCTGCGCTCCGTTCGCCTCAAATGGCAGGATACGCACAAGGTTCTGGGGCTTTGGGGGCTTCCCTTCTACGCCATGATCGCCTTCACGGGCGCATTTTTGGGCATCGTCGCTATTCTCGCTCCGATCGTCGCCGTGCTGGCGTTTAAGGGCGACCAGGAGACTTTACAGAAAGCCGTCCTTGGCGCGCCCCCCGAACCAGCGGGGATCGAGGCGCCAATGCTTTCCGTAGACGATGTCCGCGCACGCGCTCACCATGAGAGCGGCGAAAAGCCGGTTCTTGTCGTCACGAACAATTGGGGCGATGAAACGGCGATCTTCGATGTTTTCTATACCGAGGATAAGAAATTAAAAATTTTCGAAACCGTATCGATCAGCGGCGTTACCGGCGAGGTCGTCGACAACCCGGCGCAAGTCGCGGACAGTCCGTCCTATCGCGTTGTTGTGGCGTTGGCGCCGCTCCATTACGGCACCTATGGCGGCATCGCACTGAAAGTCCTTTATTTCTTCCTCGGACTGGCGCTTACTGTGATCACTGCGTTCGGAACGATGATGTGGCTTGAACGGCGCATTCACGGCAGCGAGGGAAACAGAAGTCTCGCCTTTTATCGCGGCCTCAGCCGCCTGCACACCGGTGTGGCGATGGGCCTCGTTGTCGCAAGCGCAAGCTTATTCGTACACAATACAATATATTTCGGTACGGAAACCGCGCGCCTCGCCTCAACGGGCTGGACCTTTTTCGGCGTCTGGTTCGCTGCTCTCGGCTACGCCTTCTGGCGCAAAGACGAATATCGCGCAACGGCGGAGATCATGGCTGCTTCAGGGTTTTTACTTGTGGCCGCGGCTCTTCTCAATGGTGCGATCACCGGGCACTTTCCCTGGAGCAGCCTTGGGGAACATGGGCACAGCCCGACGGCATGGGTTGACCTTACCCTCATCAGTCTCGGCGCCAGCGGCATCGCCCTGGCGGCGGCGTTGCCGAAAAAACGCCCGGAAAAAAAACGCCGACGCAAAGCGACCGCAAACGCTGCAGCGCCCTCTGCGGCGCCGGCCGAATAAGCGTCCTCGCGTTCCAAACCGAGCGTTTTTGCAAGATCAGCGCTCCTCAGTGTGCATCGTTGGACCCACAACCTAAAAGAGTGTTTTGTTTTGAACAGAACAATGCTGTCCTAAAGCGAGTTGGAGGCAAAACGGATCATCGGTCCGCGGGTGTGCCAAACAAGAACTTGGAGCCGTTTGCCGACGGTTCGACTGAATCACGTCGGCCTTAAACGGCTCTAAACGCCAGAGCGCTTTCGCTTGGAATAAAAAAGAGGGGCGAGATATGGACTTTCAAATCAGCAATGTCGTCAAGATGACGCTGGACACGACGATGCGAAATATCGCCGTGTTTTCGATGCTTGCGGCCCTGCTCGTCGGGGCGCCGATCTTTCTGCTTGGGCTTTTGGAACTTGGGGCCGATCCTCTGTCCTTCGGCGTCATCGCCGCAATCAGTACGATTGTGAATATCGTTGCAACTTATATCTTGCAAGGCGCGATTATTCATGGAGCCGTCAACGATTTCAACGGACGGCCCGCCCAATTCAATGAGAGCCTGGCGACAGGTCTTCGCCATGCGGTCGCCCTGTTTATCATAGCCATTTTGATGACCATCGGCCTTGCGCTCGGTTTTATGCTGCTCATCGTTCCTGGCGTTATACTCGCCGTTATGTGGGCTGTGGCCATCCCGGCGCGCGTTATCGAAAACGCTGGCGTCATAGGATCCTTCGGCCGCAGCCGTGAACTGACGAAGGGCTTTCGTTGGAAAATATTTTTGCTGTATCTGATCATCATTATTGCAACCATATTGATAGGCGTCGTCGTTTTAATCCCGGCAGTTGTCTTCTCCGCAATTCCAGGGCTCTCAAGCCTTGCTGAGCTTGTGCTGAGCGTCATTGCGACAATCATCTCATCCGTTTTGGGCGCGGTTGGCGCATCCGCTTTGTACTTCGAACTGAGGCGGGTGAAGGAAGGGATCGGCGCAGAACAACTCGCAAGCGTTTTCGAGTAAGCCGCCCCCTTTACGGTTTTGCGTCGCGATCGTGTTTGTCGCGACGCTTTACGCCAAACAGCAACAATTGCTCCAGCCGGGCGCGCAACGCCGCGTAATAGGCGTCCAGAAACGTCGCATCATCTTCGTCGGGCGCAGCATTACGGCCGATTTTCGTGCGGATGCGGTCGGCGACGAGCGCTATCGTATCCTCATTTCTTGTACGCAGCACATCCTCCAAAACATGCAGTTCGTGTGCGCCATAAGCATCAAGCTCTTCCGCTGAAAACTGAAACGCCGGCAGGGCTTCCTCTCCGGCGCGGGCCATATCCTCCTGCAACCGGCGCTTCGGCGCCTTCACCACCCAGGTCCCGGCGATCATATCGCCGGGGCGCAAGCGATCGCGGTTGAACAGGGGAAAAAACGCGAAAATTCCGCCCCAGATGGAGCCGACGAAAATGATCCAGCCATCAACGCCGCCGGGGCCCTGGGCGAAGAAAAAACTTATGGGGAGAAAAACTTCGATCTCCCGCATCGCATTGCGGGCGAATACGGCCTCTGCACGCAGGCGTCCGCCATTGCGCGGCGCGATGCGCAAGCCGAGCACCCGTTTGCCCGGCGTCGCCGCACCGGGGCGAAGTTCAAAAAACGTAAAGTAAAAGGACCGCAAAAAGAAAAACAGGAGCAGCCATACAATAATGACGACCTCATCGGCCTCGGTCGCAAGGCCGGTATAGCCTAAGAGCAGGCTGACGACGGTTAGAATGGCGACAATCGCGAAAACATCGATGCAGAACGCCGCCGCGCGCTCCCCGGCGGAGGCGAGCTGCAGGCGTAAATCGACGCCTTCGGGCGTGACGAACCGGCGCTCCAACGCCGTATCGCCGGCGTCGGCGTTATAGGCGCGTGTCGGCCTCGCCATGCAGCCCTCCTTCATGCGCGACGCGCCCGCCGTAAAAATAAAGCCACCACAAAACGCCGGTCGATAAAGCAACGGCGTATCGCACAAGATCGTTGGTGATGAGCTGGCGGCCGAAACCTTCCAACAGCCCTGCGAGGAACAGCATAATGATAACGCCGAACACCGCCAAAGACGCCGTCCGTCCCGCCGCCGCAACGGCGGCGAGGCGCGTTTGATCGCCGGGGTTGGCCACCGCCCAGCCGATTTTCAACCCCGCGGCGCCGGCGAGGATGATGGCGAACAATTCCGTTACGCCGTGGATGAGCAGCCACCCCCCAAGCTCAAAGCCAAGATTGCGACTGACAAACAGCGCCAGAAAGGCGCCGAGCACGCAGCCATTGTAAGCGAGCAGAAAAACCGTCGGAATACAGAAGGCGAACCCCAGGGCGAAAGCGAAAATCGCCACCCGTGCATTGTGAGTGAACAAAAATGTTGCGAACACGGACAACCCCTCGCCACCGCCGTCATAGAGCGTCGACCGCAGGCTTTCCGTGGACGCCGCCGGCGACCTGTCGCCGGCGAGATCTGCGGGTGCGAAGGAGTAAAACCAGTCGGCATCGTTCATCACGAGGGAAAACGCCGCCGCGCCGGCGAGCAGCGTGATCGCGAGCGCAACCACCGTCTCCCGCCAGATCGCCCGCACCGACAACGGCCAGTCCCGGCGCAAAAATGACATAAAACGATCAGACAAACTCGCCCGCGAGCCGTAGAGGAAGAAATAGGCCCTCGTGCTGAGGCTTTCGAGATAGGCGATGACGTTCTTATCAAGGGACGTCGACCGCGCCACGGACAGCGCCGATAAAGTGGAGCGGTAGACCCTGGGCAAATCCACCAATTCGTCATTGGTCAGCGCCGCCGCGCCCCCCTTGGCGACCCGGGCGAGCAAATCCTCCAGTTTCAACCAATCGGCCTCCCGTTCGAGCCGAAACCGGCGGCTGCGCAGAACGCTGTCCATCTCCGTCTTTGTCTTGGTCATAACAGCCCGCGTTTCTTGATCCGCAAATAAGTGTTGATCAAACTGACGCCGATACGGTCAGCCGGCGCATCGATAATCTCCGCCCCCATTTTCTGCAGACGGCTGACGACAAGGTCCCGCTCGCGCATCAGGCCGTCGGCGATGACGGCGCGGCTGATATCCTCTGAAGAAGACGGGGCGCGGCCGACCATCGCCTCAGCCTCATCGTCCCGAAACGCAACAAACAAAACCATGTGCTTCTTCAAAAGCGTCGGCATATTCGCCAGCATCAGCTCCGCGCTGGTAGTGTCGACAAAATCGGTAAAGATGATGATGAGCGCGCGCCGGTCCAAATGCGACGACAGCTCTGTCAGACCCAGCGTGTAATTCGTCTCCTCCGCGCTATAGTCCAAATCCGTCGCCGCTGCTTTTAGATGCTGGAACGCCCGGGCGCCGGAGGCGATCGCGGTCATCGTGTGGGGCTTGGCGTCAAACGCGAACATCCCTGCGCGGTCGCCAAGCTTTATACTGACGAACGCCATCATCAACGCCGCATTCAATGCATGATCCAGGCGCGCAACACCGCCCATAACCGGCGCCGACATCAGTCGGCCTGTGTCAATGGCGAAAACGATTGAATGGTTGCGCTCGGTTCGAAACTCCTTGGTCAGAAGAGTGCGATGGCGGGCCGATTGTTTCCAATCAATGGCGCGGGCGTCCATGCCCACCTGAAACTCCCGCAAAGCCTCGAACTCCGTGCCCTCCCCCCGTTCAATTTGCACCTTTGCGCCGACGGCGTTCTCCCGCAAAAGCACTTTGATCGCATCTTCCTCAATGGCGCGGGTGTTCGACGAAACGGCGAAGCTCCAATCGACGGGGACTGCATGTTGCTTGTAAACAAGGCCCAGCGGACCGCGCCAGCGCACCCAGAGCCGCGCAACAGCGCAGCGCCCCCGGCGCAGCGGCGTTAAACGAAATGCGTGGGGCGCACCCTCATCGGCGACTGAGATCAGCTCATCCGCCTCAAGACGGCTTTCAAGGCCATGGGCGCCGCCGCTTTGAAACGAAACACCGAAGGCGACAGCGGCGCTGCGTCCCACTTGTAGAAGCGGTTTTTCCGGTGCTTCCACGCCAAGACCGGAGAGCCAGGGCGACATCGCCCCATCGGCGGCCAGCAAAGCCACCACTCCTGCAGCCAACGCCAGGCCGACAGCCCACATGCCCGGCGCAGCAGCTGCAATAGCCAGCGCAGCAAGCCCTGCTGCACCGGCCAAAAACGCGGCGCGATTTGTGGGGTAGACGGTCATCGGCTTACGTCTCGCGTCTCACAAAGGCTCATCGCGGCGCGTCCACCGCCTCCAACACCGCCGCAAGAGCGGCATCGGGGGTTTCGCCGTCGATTTCCGCCATGGGCGAGAGGATAACGCGGTGCCTGAGGGCCGGACGCGCCAGAACTTTCACATCGTCGGGAATGACATAGTCCCGGGCGTCCAGGGCCGCCCGCGCGCGGGCGGCGGCGGCCAGCATTGCAGCCGCCCGGGGGCTCGCCCCCGTGACGAACGCCGCCGCATCCCGGGTGGCGCGCACCAGATTTACGACGTACTCCACGATTTCAGAGGTGATGCGCACCTGGCGCACGGCGTCGATGGCGGCGTCCAGCGCCCCCTCGTCGACGACCGCGGCGACATCATAGTCCTGCGGCTCCCCGGAAACGGCGTGGGCGCCATGCTGGGCGACAATTTTCAACTCCTCTTCGCGATCGGGATAGTCGAGCACATGCTTGAACAAGAACCGATCAAGCTGAGCTTCTGGCAAAGGGTACGTGCCCTGATGTTCGATGGGGTTTTGCGTGGCGATCACCATGAAATGCTGCGAGAGCGCATGTGTCGTACCGTCGATGGTGACGGCCCGCTCCTGCATCGCCTCCAGAAGCGCGGCTTGGGTTTTCGGCGGCGTGCGGTTGATTTCGTCCGCGAGGAGAAGCTCGGCGAAAATCGGTCCCTTCGTCAGGGTGAACGCGCTGGCGCGGAAATCGAAAATGTTGGAGCCGACAACGTCGCCGGGCATCAGGTCCGGGGTAAACTGGATACGGCTGAAATCGAGGCGCAGCGTGGTCGCGAAGGTGCGCGCCAAAAACGTTTTGGCCACCCCCGGCGGCCCCTCGAGCAAGATGTGGCCGCCAGCGAACAAAGTCGTCAGCAACAGCTCCACCGCGGCGTCCTGGCCCACCACGGCTTTTGAAATCTCGGATTTCACAGCGCCGGCCAGGGCGGAAATATCAGCGGCGTTCACGGAGGATCTCCTTCTTAATCATATAAAGGCGGCGCGCCGCCTTCAAAGCCTCATCCAAATCATCAGCCGTTCTCGCAGCGCGCTCGGCCACATCGAAAGACGCCTTGACGCCCTTGGTCGCCAAAACCCGGTCGAACGCCGCATCAACATCGTCCCTGCGCTTTCGTAAGTGCAGATTGAGCGCCATAGCGATACGCCGTCGCACGACGGCGGCGTAGTGGCGGGCGAACTCCGCCTCACGCCGCGACATGGCGATCAGCGCAGCCGAGTTATCGGCAAGCGCCGCCTTGCCGAACAAATGCAACGGTTCGGCCCGCCGCGGCGGCCCGAACCGCGCCGCTGCTTTAGCCGCCAGAAAAACCATGGCGAGGAGCATGCACACTGTCGCGGCGAGAAACGGCGGTTCCAACGCCAATTGAATAATATTCCGAGTGCGTTCAAACCCGTGTAGAGATACATCGAACATCACAGGACCGCCGGCGCGCGCCAAATCGAAGAACGACGCCGCCAGCGCCGCCCGTCGCATATCGGCAAGGCCATGGGTGTTGAGCAAGTCCGGCTCTGATAAAATGTAGACCGGCGCATCGACGACTTTGACCAGAACCGCATCGCCGTCGATTGTTTTTAAAATGGGCTCCACCCCTTCTATCGACGTAATATGCTGCAGGCGATCGATTTTCCCGACACCGCCGGTTCCGAACCGCTTCAGGATCGCGCCGCCGAACGCATCGGCCGGCGCCAGAGAGATGTCGTCCTCGCCCGCGCGCCATGCGAAGTCTACATCGACAAGTGTCTCGCCGATTTCAAACGCCATTGACGACGCCATGGCGATCCCGTCGCCAGGGGCTTTGCGCACCCACCCCGGCCGAAAAGGGTGCGGCGTTGTCGCCCATTTTGTCGGAACAATAATCGTCAATTGAAAAGGGTCGAGGGCGGGCGCCGTCGCCAGGGAAAAAGAGCGCGGCGGCGTATAAACCATGACGCCGTCCCGCGTGTCCCCCGCCGGCCCGCGCAGCACAGTCGTCGTCATATCGAACTCATCCAGCAATCGGACAAGCGCGGCGTATCCGACGGCGCTTTTCGACAGGGCGTGGGCGCGGCCATCGTTCCCGTCCCGCAGCGCCGGCGCATAGGCGGACAGGACAAAATATGCGGAAAAGGAGAAAACGCCGATGAACACAAGCGACAGCGCCATCGTACGGGAGAAGATGTTGTCACGACCTGCAGACGTTTCACAGGTGTCCGTCACGCCCAATTCTCCGGCTTGGAAAACGTCAGATACGCCTCGCGGCAGGAGTGAAAAACACCGGCGGAGCTGGCGACGCCTGCAAACCGACTGCGCTCCACCGCCGCGGCGATATGGGCGAACGCGACGCGGGCCGTCGCCGGCAGCACCGACAGCGCCGAAATTTCGCGAGCGGTCATCGCATCGGACAGGACGCCCCGCCGGCGCCGTTCAATATCCTCGATGCTGCGAAACAAAAGGATGTGAAGGGCCTCATCGAAAAGGCCTTGCCCGGCGAGGGCGTCGGCCTGCGCCAACAAGGCCTTGGCGAAAGCCGGTTTCGGCGGGGCCAGAGCCGCCTCCTTCGCGTCTGCGTCAGTTGTCGCCTTTGAAAAGCGGCGAAGAAGTTCGCGCCCTAAGAGATAGATCAGACCGCCCACAATGACAGCGAGGCCCAGCCAAAACACCAGCCGCACCAAAGGCGCCAAAGCCCACAGCACGGCCTCGACGGCGTCAAGAACCTGCTTCAGCCAGTTTGGCGGCTCAGCGACGTCGGCGGTTTCAAATGAAAATTGTAGCGAACCGTCTTCCAATAAGCGGTCATGAACGGCTGCGATGTCTTCGGCGGCCAGCGCTGACAGCGCCAGGACGAAAACAAAAACCCCAATCGCAATATTTAAACGTTGCTGGCGAATCGCGACTTCCCCCCACAGAGCCTTTAACTCTAATGCACTTTAAAGCAAAAGTGGCCCACCGGTTTCGCATTCACAAGCTGCGTAAACAAAGATTTAGAACCTTTTGCGCCCCTCTCGGCGGGGCGTATCAATAACAAACGTCTCTGACGTAAAAAGGCGGCGAACCTCCATGGCCAGAAGCCTGAAACGCCGTTAAAGGCAGCGACAGGCTTTAGAAGCTCGGCGGCGTGCAGGCCGTAACCAACTCGCAAGGCTCTGCGCCTTCATTTTTAAACGTATGGGGCTGGTCGCTGTTGAAATAATAGGCCTCCCCCGCTTTCAACGTACGCGCCCTGCCGGCGACCGTGACGGTCAACTCCCCTGAGATAACAAACCCGCATTCCTCCCCCTCATGGGTCAGCGCGTGGCGGCCGGTGTCGCCGCCGGGCTCATACCGCTCCCACATGAATTGAATGGCTTTGGCCGAAGAGCCGCCAACTTGACGATAAGAGACAGCCCCCTCCGACAACTCCGTCAGCTCATGTTGAGCGAAGAAGATTTTTTCACTCGCCAAAATGTCGTCATCGTCGAAGAACGACGACAAGCTCATGGGCAGAGCGCCAAGAATTTTCCGTAATGTTCCGACGGTGGGATTGAGCGCGCCGGATTCGATCTGGGAGATTGTTCCGTTCGTCACGCCCGCTTTTTTCGCCAACTGTCTTTGAGACAAACCGTAAGCGAGGCGAACACGGGCGAGACGTCCGCCGACGTCATCTTCCAACGAAAGGTCCTGTTTTTTCATATTAAGTCAGCGCACCTTAAATTCGTTTTCTATCCTAAACACAATATCTCTTATTTTTAGGAAAAACCATGAAAAACATTCTTCGACTTAACATCTTGCTAAACACCTGACTTCAACTCTAGTGTCACGCTAATTTCCCCCCTCACCGTGGAGCGACCGGGATGACCATCTCCAACAACACTTTGGCGTCCTACTGGATGCCGTTTACATCCAATCGGGACTTTCAATCCGCACCGCGCCTTTTGACCCGGGCTGAAGGGCATTATTATTGGTCTGAAGACGGACGGAAAATCTATGACAGCTTTTCCGGATTGTGGACGACAGGGCTTGGCCATTGCCATGGAAAAATCGTCGAAGCGGTGCAGGCCCAAGTCGCCGAGTTAGACTATGCGATGGCGTTCCAGGTAGGCCACCCAAAAGCCTTTGAACTCGCCAACCGGCTAACAACGATGGCGCCTGACGGGTTCGAGCACGCTTTTTTCTGCAACTCCGGATCGGAGGCGGCGGATACCGCGCTGAAAATCGCCCTCGCCTATCACCGGGCCAAGGGCGACGCCACGCGCACGCGCCTTATCGGCCGTGAACGCGGCTATCACGGCGTTAATTTCGGCGGCGTCTCCGTCGGCGGCATGGTCGCGAACCGCAAAGTCTTCAGCCCCTGCCTGATTCCGGGCGTTGACCACCTTCCGCATACGTTTAATCTGAGTGAAAACGCCTTTTCCAAAGGCCTTCCCAAATGGGGCGCGCACCTGGCCGACGAGCTTGAGCGCCTTTGCGCCCTGCATGACGCAAGCAACATCGCCGCCGTCATCATAGAGCCAGCGCCAGGCTCAACCGGCGTCCTGCCGCCGCCGCAAGGCTATTTGAAACGCCTGCGCGAGATCTGCACGCGCCATGGAATTTTGCTGATTTTTGACGAGGTCATCAACGCTTTCGGACGCATCGGCGCCCCCTTCGCCGCACAGCGCTTTGACGTGACGCCGGACATTATCACCACCGCCAAAGGCATAACCAACGGCGTCATCCCCATGGGAGCGGCGCTGGTCAAGGGGGAGATTTACGATGCCATCGTTCAGGGCCCGCCCCATATGGTGGAATTGTTCCACGGCTACACCTACTCCGGTCACCCCGTCGCCGCCGCCGCAGGCCTGGCCACGCTCGATGCGTATGATGAGGAAGGCAGCTTTGAACAAGCGCGCGCTCTGGAGCCCCAGTTTGAAGAGGCGATCCACAGTCTCTCCGATCATCCGAAAGTCATCGACGTGCGCAATGTCGGCCTCATGGGCGCGGTAGAGATCGCGCCCGGCGGCGACGGTCCCGGCGCACGGGGCCTTGCGGCCCATAAGCATTGTTTCTGGGAAGAAGACCTTGTCATTCGAAACGGCGCGGATATTCTTCAATTTTCTCCATTCTTAAACGCTGAGCCCGACGATTTGTTCTCGACCTTTGAAAAGGTCCGCCGGGCTTTGGACGCTATTGCGTAACCAGACGCTGCAAAAGGAACACGCTTACCATGACGACAGAGATACTCGGCCACTATGTGAACGGCGCGCTCCTTGCCGATGAAGCACGCACCGCGCCGGTAGCGGACCCGGCCACCGGCGCCGTGACGAAGCACGTGGCCATGGCCGCAGGGCATACCGTGGACGAAGCCGTCGCCGCCGCTGCAAAAGCTTTCCCCGCCTGGCGCGACACGCCGCCGCTGAAACGGGCGCGGATCATGTTCAAATATAAGGAATTGCTGGAACGCGACGCCGAAGACATAGCCGCGCTCATTACGTCTGAGCACGGCAAAGTCATTGACGACGCGATGGGCGAGTTCACCCGCGGCGTCGAAGTCGTGGAATACGCCTCAGCCGCACCGGAGCTGTTAAAGGGCGAATACGCCAAAAATGTCGGCCCCGCCATCGACAGTTGGTCGGAGATGCAGCCGCTCGGCGTCGTCGCCGGCATTACGCCGTTCAATTTTCCCGCGATGGTGCCGATGTGGATGTTCCCCATGGCCATCGTCTGCGGCAACACATTCGTTCTGAAACCGTCGGAGAAAGATCCAAGCCCGGCGCTGAAACTCGCCGCTCTCCTGACTGAAGCCGGCCTTCCAGACGGCGTGTTCAATGTGGTGAACGGCGACAAGGAGGCTGTCGACGCTCTGCTGAGCCATCCAGAAGTTCAAGCTCTGAGCTTCGTCGGGTCCACCCCTATTGCGGAGTATATTTACAGTACGGGAACGGCGAACGGCAAACGGGTTCAGGCTTTGGGCGGCGCAAAGAACCATGCGATCGTCATGCCCGACGCCGATATCGACAACGCCGTTAACGCCCTGATGGGCGCAGCCTACGGATCGTGCGGGGAGCGCTGCATGGCGATCTCCGTGGCCGTATGCGTCGGCGACGAAACCGCCGATAGCATCGTTCAGAAACTAAAAAGTAAAATCGGCGATTTGAGAATTGGACCGGGCGCAGACGCCGGCAACGACATGGGCCCCCTCGTCAGCCGCGCCCACCATGAAAAAGTGCGCGGCTATGTGGACCTCGGCGTGGAGGAAGGCGCGACGCTTGTCGCCGACGGCCGCGACCTCGTCGTGCCGGGACATGAAGACGGCAATTTCCTCGGCGCCTGCCTGTTCGATCACGTCAAATCGGACATGCGAATCTATAAAGAAGAAATCTTCGGCCCCGTTCTCTGCGTCGTGCGCGTTGAGTCGCAGGATGCGGCGATGGCCCTGATCGACGACCACGAATTCGGCAACGGAACCTGCATCTTCACTCGGGATGGAGAAGCGGCGCGGTACTTCACCGATCGGATCAAGGTGGGCATGGTCGGCGTCAACGTGCCGCTGCCCGTACCTGTCGCCATCCACAGCTTCGGCGGCTGGAAGCGCTCTTTGTTCGGAGACCTTTATGCTTACGGACCGGACAGCGTTCGGTTTTATACGCGCCGCAAAACCATCACCCAGCGCTGGCCCCAGGGCGGCGTGCGCGAGACAGCCGAGTTCGCCTTCCCCTCAAGCGGCGGACCTAAAACCTAAGGCGTTTCCAGGCGACGAGGATGCCGGTTCGCGTCCGCAAACGCGTAAAACCAAAGACCTAAAGCGTCAGCCCAGATCAAGTGCAGCAACGACGCTTTGGGTCGGCGACAGGGCGTTGTTTCCACCCGCCTCGTCGATATAACGACTGCGGCGTTTTGCATTGTGCATGGCCCTTCACGGCGGGCGATGCGCGGAAACCAAGAAAAATACTCTATGCCATTGATTTTATAAAGAATATTTCGCTTCGCCTTATGATCGAAATGAGGGCCTATACTGTATTTGAAAAATCGCAACTCACAGAATTGTGAAGCAACAATCATGTTTGCATACGCGGCACGGTCTATCTATCTAAGGGGCGCAGACTGAAAAGCTCCATGCACATTTTTCAACATATAGAATGAGCTCTCATGCGCTTACTTAAATTGATTTTCGTCATATCGACGGCCTTCGCCGCTGCAGCGCCTTATGGCGCCAAGGCCCAAAATGCAGCGGAGGTGATCGTATCCCCGGTGCGCACCGCGCCTTTCATAGACAAGACGGAGGCGTTGGGCACCTTGCGTGCAAACGAAACCGTCGACGTCACCGCGACGGTAAGCGATACGATCACAGCCATATATTTCGAAGACAGCGCCAGGATTGAAGAAGGCGACACGCTGGTCGCCATGGCGAGCCAGGAAGAGCGGGCGCTTTTGGAAGAGGCGCGGGCTGCAGCAAAAGAGGCCCGTCAGCAACTGCAGCGCGCCGAGCCTCTTGTCGAACAAGGCACCGTCTCGCGCTCGATCCTCGACCAGCGCCGGCGCGAATATGAAACCGCCATCGCCCGGCGCAGCGCCATACAATCCCGTCTTGAGGATAGGGTGATTACGGCGCCCTTCGGCGGCGTCGTTGGTTTGCGCACCGTCAGCGTCGGCGCCCTCGTCTCACCAGGCGACATCATTACGACCCTGCACGATGACAGCATCATGAAACTTGATTTCGCCGTCCCCGCGACATTTCTGGGAAGCCTTCGTCCGGGGATAGAGATCACGGCGACATCCGCAGCGTTTCCAGACAGTCTGTTCACAGGCCGCGTGTCGGGCGTCAACAACCAGGTAGACCCCGTCACGCGGGCGATTACGGTGCGTGCGGTTCTGGAAAATGAGCAACGCCTTTTGGTGCCGGGCCTTTTGATGACGGTGACGCTTTACAAAAACCAGCGGCAAGCGACTGTAATAGACGAAGCCGCCCTGATCCCCATCGGGCGTCAAAACTACGTTTACGTCGTAGACGTTTCTGCAGAAAATCCGACAGCAGAGCGCCGTCAGGTGGAGGTCGGCGCACGTCGGCCGGGCTACGCAGAAATCCTCAACGGTCTCGACGCGGGCGAGCATGTGGTGACGCGGGGGATGGAACGATTGCGTCCTGGCGCAGCCGTCAGCATTCGCGCGATCGATACGGACAAAGCTCCGCTTGGGTCCCTGCTGAACGGCGATCCCGCCAGAGGATGATCCAAAAGGCTCCACGCACTCCAATCAGAGGACGGCTTTAAAATGACACTGTCCGACGTTTCCGTCACGCGTCCGGTCTTCGCGACGGTTCTTGGTCTTCTCCTTATTGTGTTTGGCATCGCATCCTTCGAACGACTGCCCCTGCGCCAATACCCGAATATCGATCCGCCTATTGTATCGGTGGAAACCTTTTATCCAGGCGCATCGGCGGCCGTCGTAGAGACACGTATCACACAGATTATAGAAGACAGAATAGCAGGCGTTGAAGGGATTGAGTTTATCTCATCCTCCAGCACCGACGGCCGCTCCGCGATCACGATAGAGTTTGATATCGGGCGCGACGTGGACGGCGCGGCCAACGATATCCGAGATCGCGTCGCCGGCGTTTTAAACAGCCTGCCCGAAGAGGCCGACCCGCCGGAAATCGAGAAAGTGGATTCGAACCAGGACGTCATCATGTGGATGAACCTTGTCAGCGAAAACATGACGGTGCCGGAGCTGACGGATTACGCCGACCGATATCTTGTAGACCGGTTCTCCACCCTCGACGGCGTAGCGCGCGTCCAAATCGGCGGCGCCCAGGCCTATGCCATGCGGATATGGCTGGACCGCAACGCACTCGCCGCTCGCGGCCTCACCGTTGACGACGTCGAAAACGCTTTGCGTGCAGAAAATGTAGAGCTGCCGGCGGGCGCGGTGGAATCGGAAAGCCGTCAGTTTACCGTGCGCCTCAGCCGGGCCTTCCAAACCGAAGAGGATTTCGCCCGTCTGGTTCTCGATAGAGGCGGGGACGGCTATCTTGTTCGTCTTGGCGACGTCGCACGGGTGGAGCGCAGCGTTGAGGAAAGCAGAACCTTTTTTCGCGGCAACGGCGTGCCCCAGGTGGGCCTCGGCATCATAAAGCAATCAACCGCCAATACGATCGACGTTGCAAAAGCGGCGAAAGCCGAGGCGGCGCACCTCAACCCCACGCTGCCGGAAGGCATGACGATTCTTCAAAGCTACGATTCTTCGGTCTTTATCGAAGGGGCGATCAATGAAGTTTACAAGACGCTGTTCATCGCGCTTGGCCTTGTTATTGTTGTGATCTTCCTGTTCCTCGGCGACATCCGTGCGACGCTTATTCCCGCGATCGTGGTGCCGGTCTCTGTTCTGGCGACATTCATCGCACTGTTCGCTCTTGGGTTTTCCATAAATCTCTTAACGCTGCTCGCCCTTGTTCTGGCTATCGGGCTCGTAGTCGATGACGCCATCGTCGTTCTTGAGAACATCTACAGACGTATGGACACGCTCGGCGAAACGTCCCTAGTGGCCTCTTACCGAGGCGCCCGGCAAGTAGGTTTCGCCGTTATCGCCACAACCCTCGTTTTAATATCGGTGTTCACCCCCCTCGCCTTTTTGCAGGGCGATATCGGTCGCATATTTTCGGAGTTCGCCCTGACAATGGCCGCGGCCGTGGCGTTCTCAAGTCTCCTGGCTTTATCCGTGTGCCCGATGTTGGCGTCTAAAATTTTGAAATCGGATACAAAAAGCAACGGCTTGATCCGGGCGCTCAACAACGGCTTTGCGAACCTTGAAAAAGGATATGCCCGCATTCTAGGCGTCGCCCTAAAAGCGCCGGCCATCATCGCCGCCGTTTTCACTCTTCTTGCGGCGGGAACGGCATGGCTCTACACGCTCATTCCGTCAGAATACGCTCCTGCAGAAGACCGAGGCAGTTTCTTCATATTCGTCAGCGGTCCGGAAGGCGCGACCTTCAGCTATATGCAAGAGTACATGGATGAAGTTGAAGACCGTCTTATGCCCCTGGTGGACAATGGCGAAATCCAACGCTTGCTTGTTCGGGCGCCGGCGTCTTTTAGTAATTTTTCCGTGTTTAACAATGGTGCGGTTATTGTCGTCTTGTCAGACTGGGCGGACCGCCGAAACGCCTTTGACATCATCGCCGATGTAAGACAACGCCTTTCGGATATGCCGGGCGTTTTCGCATTTCCCATTATGCGGCAAGGCTTTGGCGCATCGACGAGCAAGCCTGTTCAGTTTGTAATCGGCGGCGGCTCCTATGATGAACTCGCTGAATGGCGCGACATCCTCATGACGCGTTTGGACACGGATAACCCAGGCCTCGTGGGCATAGACTGGGACTATAAGGAAACCCAGCCCCAGCTTGATATCGACATCAACTATGACCGCGCGGCGGAGCTTGGCGTCACGGTCAACTCGATCGGCCGCACCCTTGAAACCATGCTCGGATCACGGAGGGTTACCACCTATATTGAAGACGGCGAGGAGTATGACGTTATCGTAGAAGGAGAGCGCGCAGAACAGAACACCGCAGCGGATTTGCAGAATATTTACGTCCGTTCAGACCGTTCCGATGCGCTTATTCCGTTGTCGAATCTTGTATCGATTGAAGAATACGCCGGCTCTAATACGTTGAACCGTTACAACCGCATCAGGGCTTTGACGATGGAGGCGAATCTTTCCAGCGGCCTTACCCTCGGCGAGGCTTTGTTTCATATGGAGCAACTCGTCCAGGAGCACCTGCCTGCAGGCGTCGTTATCGATTATAAAGATCAGTCTCTTGACTTTAAATCGGCCGGGCAATCCCTTGTTTTTGTCTTTCTCTTGGGACTGGCCATCGTTTTTCTGGTTTTGGCGGCGCAGTTTGAAAGCTTCAAGCACCCGCTCATCATTATGCTGACAGCGCCCATTGTCATTGGCGGCGGGCTTCTCGGCCTTGCTCTGACCGGCGGGACTCTCAATCTTTATAGCCAAATCGGCCTCATCATGCTGATCGGCCTTGCTGCGAAAAACGGTATTTTGATCGTCGAGTTCGCCAACCAACTTCGCGACCGGGGACAAGCCTTTGAAGAGGCCTTGAAAGAAGCCGCCAAGCGCCGGTTCAGACCGATCGTCATGACCGGAATTACGACAGCCGCCGGATCTCTTCCGCTTATCCTGTCTTCGGGCGCGGGCGCCGAAACGCGTTCCGTGATCGGCATCGTAATTTTATCCGGCGTTCTTGCAGCAACCATACTTACGCTTATTGTCACGCCTGTCGCATACAACTTGATTGCACGACGAACAGGATCGACAGGCGATGTTCAAAGGCGGCTCGAGCAAGAACAGGCAAAACCCGCCGCAGCGGAATGAGCATAGCATTCGTCCTGAACGGGGCGTATGGCGTCATCGAAAGCACATGAAGACGGGGCGCGCGCCTTTCCAGACGATGTGTCATAACCAACGCCAAAAAACGGCGGTATAAAACTTTTGAGGCCCGCAAGGATACTTTGTGCGGGCGTCGATAAAGGAGGTTGACCCATGTCAGTTTCGGCGGAAACCAACGACATTTTAAAAAAACTGGGTGTTGACGAGAACGTTTACCGCGGAGGGGATTTAGCCGTCTTTACACCTGTCACTGGGGAAAAAATAGCAGATATTGAAACAACGTCTCCTGATGATGTTGCGCGTCTTGTTGATATCGCCAACGACGCATATTGCGTCTGGCGAGACACCCCAGCTCCGAACCGTGGAGAACTTGTGCGCCTGCTTGGCGAAGAACTTAGGGCCGCAAAAGACGATCTCGGCCGGCTTGTGTCTATTGAAGCGGGAAAAATCCCTTCAGAGGGCCTGGGCGAGGTTCAGGAAATGATCGACATCTGCGATTTCGCAGCCGGTCTTTCCCGTCAATTGTACGGACTAACGATCGCAACCGAACGACCGGGTCATCGGATGATGGAAACATGGCACCCGCTTGGCGTTGTCGGCGTCATTTCGGCGTTCAACTTCCCGGCTGCGGTATGGTCCTGGAACGCTGCGATCGCCCTTGTTTGTGGGAATACGCTGGTATGGAAACCATCGGAAAAAACACCGCTGACCGCCCTTGCCTGCGAAGCGATTTTCAAACGCGCCGCCGCCCGATTTGGGGATGCGCCGGACAACCTTTTAAACCTGTTGATGGGCGCGCGCGCGGTTAGCCAGGCGCTGGTCGACAATCCTAATGTGCCTCTCGTATCAGCGACCGGGTCAACGCGCATGGGACGCGAGATTGGGCCGCGGCTGGCCAAGCGATTCGCCCGATCCATCCTCGAACTTGGCGGCAACAATGCAGGAATCATTTGTCCGTCAGCGGACCTTGATATGGCTCTGCGCGCTGTCGCTTTCGGCGCCATGGGCACGGCGGGCCAGCGCTGTACGACGATGCGCCGCCTGTTCGTGCATGACGCCGTCTACGATGATCTGTTACCAAGGCTAAAACGCGCTTACCAGACTGTATCTGTCGGCGATCCGTTGAAAACCGATGCGCTCGTCGGCCCCTTGATCGACAGGCCCGCATTTGAGGCCATGCAAACCGCACTGGACAAGGCCCGCGCCGCCGGCGGCATAGTTACGGGCGGCGAGCGCATTGAGACGGCGCATGCCAACGCATTTTATGTGCGTCCTGCTCTGGTTGAGACACCTGCTCACAACGGCGTTGTTCTTGAAGAAACATTCGCGCCTATTCTCTATGTCATGCGATACGCCGATTTCGAGGACGCCATTCAGAAGCAAAACGCCGTCGCCGCCGGCCTGTCGTCATCCATTTTTACGACCGATATACGTGAGGCGGAGGTTTTCATGAGCGCCCGTGGTTCCGATTGCGGGATCGCCAATGTAAACATCGGCACTTCCGGTGCAGAGATCGGCGGCGCCTTTGGCGGGGAAAAGGAAACGGGCGGCGGCCGGGAATCCGGCTCCGACGCATGGAAAAACTATATGCGCCGGGCGACCAACACCGTGAACTACTCCAACGACCTGCCGTTGGCTCAAGGCGTTTCGTTTGATATCGGCTGAACCCGCGCCCGCTTTTGCAATAAAAGAAGGCCAACATAACGGTCATTGCGACGAAAGAGTCCCCCATCGCAAAAACCGGACTTTGAACGTGATTTACAGCCCTGATCGGTAAGTGTACTGTCTACCATAGACGATATATCGTGAATCGCTGCGAGGCGATTATAACAACGGCGACTTGTCCCCCGACGCCTTTGATTAGGTCCGCCAGATGCGTGTTTGCAGCACTCGTCAAAACCGCAACGGAGATCACCGGGTTGGCCGATTGCAAAATCGACCGACCCGCTCCCCATTTCGCTGGACATATTCGCAGGCCCAGCCGCTTTAAGCTTGAAGCAGTGACACGTCACGGCGAGCAGTTGCTCTGTAAGCGCAGTCTACTGCTTTTGCGTTTAAATAGGCCCACGCGGGGACATAATACCAAGCGTGAATTCGTCTGTATAAGTTTTTGTTGCAGCGAAGAAGCCAATAACAGCGATCATTGTAGAGCGTAAAAAACACTGCAACGTCTCTCTGGAATTGCTGTTCGATTAAAAATCGACCTGAGCGCGACCGGTGAAGATATTGACCTCTTCATTCGGGTTCACCGCGTTTTCGTCAGTTTCGACAAACTGGTGATTTAACGACCAACGCAGCAACGCGTTAGGATGCCAGTTGAGGGCTGTCGTCACTTTATTCATCTCGCCGCCTGTGAACGGTCCATCGTTCAGGTTTAGCGAGTCATACCGTACAGCGACCTCCACAGCCCCCCAGTCGCCGTTTTTCGGGTCAAACGGACGTGCAGGGCTTACACGCTTGAACATATGCCGCTTGGGGTTGAACGTCCGCATTTCACCTGTCATCATCCACGATGCTTGCGCATAATAGCTGTCGAACGTGGCGTCAGGCGAAACATCGCGAGAAACGTCCGCAGTCGTCCACTCGCCTTGGAACATGACGGGGCCGAATATTCCAAGCGCTTCAGCGCCATAAAGCAGAATGTTATCCACATCGCTTATGGAGCCCGTGTTTACGATGGCGCCCGTGCTGGCGGACGTTTCAGCTTTCGCTTTAAAGGATACAGCATTGGAGCCCGCGTCCGGCGAGCGGTGGCTGACCGAGGCGCCAACATGCATGTGACGCTTTTTATCGTGTACGGGGTTGAAAACAGCGTGTCCGGTGAAGGAGTACCCTTCATCATCCGAACGTACTTTGTTGGAATTCTCACCAAAAGCGCTAACTGCGACACGGAACTTATCTGTTTTGTGAATAACGCCGACACCGATTGACCGTCTCGGCGTGAGCGCCGTGACAGCCGGCAACTCCGCAAACGTCCAATATTTTGACGGAGACTGCCATTCTAAACCTATTGGCTCTTTATACTGACCGACAATAAAACTCGTTTTCGGCGAAGCCTTATATGCAATAAACGCATCTTGCAGCGCCGGATTGTGGTTGTTCCCAAAATCATACAGGAACTTGTACCCAAAATCCTTCATAAACCGGCCAGCAAGGCCGACACGGGCGCGCCTGATGGTTGTACCGTCAGGATTGTCCGTGACGTCATCAATGAACCATGTTCCATCGGCTTGCATAAAGCCAACAAATTTCGCTTCAAAATCTCCGCTTTCGGACTTGAATTTCGGGGTCGGGTAAAGCTTCACTTTCACCGGGTCAGCATTCTTCTTGCGCGCCGTTTCAGCCTCCCGAAGCGCTTTTAATTCAGCTTGAAGCTCTTTGATTTTCACAAGAGCAGAAGCGTTAGTCATGGAACCTGATTCCACAGCAGTGCGTAATTTGCTTAACTCCCGTTCGATATCGTCAAGACGCGACTGCGAAGAGGCGTTAGCGGATAACGCCCCACATAAAACAAGAGCACATGTTGAGAAAAAAACTTGCGGGCATTGTTTTGGGTTTATCATTTTTTTTGTCCCTTATTGCCAAGGAGACATAAAGCTAAAACACAAAGGTAAAATATTTTCCTATTGAAATAAAAACGCCATAACTATGACACAAAAAGCTCCATACAGACCTATTTCTTGGTTCTTATAGTTAATACTCGTTTATAATTAATACATACAAAATCATTGTATTCCTTGGCGCATACGCCGGTTTCTCTACCCTTAGAGCTGTTTGTCTTTATCGTTCGTCGGCAAACGGATCTAGAATCTTTGTTCTGAGCGCGTGAAACGACCTTCTCCGGCCCACGTCACGCACAACGCGCTCTATACAATTCCGCCAAGATGCGCGGTGAAACGCATTCACCGCCGGACGTCGCTAATCCTGTTCAGCGTGTCTGATCGATAGGAAAAATTCTGACGACAGCATATGGGGCGGCGCCCCTTCTCAAGCGTCTTAAGCGTTAAGGTCCTAAAATTGCGTCTGGGGACGTGCAAAACCTGCAAAACCCTATACGCACGGCGCAATTGTTCGATCAGGAATTTCACTTTCGTGCAAAATGTATCGGTGATGATTTCCACTAAACTCAGTCCAGCCCCCACAAGGAGGATGCGATGACGGTGCATCTCAGATTTGCTCGGTTGTTTTTCGTCGGCTTCATATTGGCCGGCTGCGCCAGTCTTGACAAAGACGACCGCATATTGGCCGGCTCCACGCCGGTTTGCGCCGAAGGCGTCGATCTTGGCGCGATATACGTCACCTTGGTCACTGACTGGCGCGCCAACCAAAAAGCGCCGGAAGAACGCAAACAGATGGCTGAAGACGTCGTCAATAAAGCATTACAAGAACTTCCGTGTGGCGACTACAAAGGTTTTGAGCGCGCTGTCGCACATACGGCGGACACCCTCATTGAGATTACAGTAAGAGAATTCGGACCGGAACTCATCCTTTCTGCGCCAGTTCTTTGGTCGACGAACACAGATGTCGACGCGACAATCCGTGTTATAAATGCGCGCACGCGCGCCGAAATCTTCGCCGCCTCACAGCGCCGCAAGGACGGCGGCGCCTTTGCGATAAAGTCGCTGTCCGCCGTTCCTGCAACTTTTGAAGACATGTTGAGGGAATGGCTGGTCGGCCCCTCCTAGCGGATCAAACCTAACATTTGAGCCCCGTGACTCGCTGCGCCGCATTGCCTTGAGAAGCTCAAATGTCAGGATAATTTGATCGATAACAAAAAACGCCAGGGGTGCGAATCGTTAGATTCAAACCCCTAGCTCCACAGTTTTTACGTACTGCACGGACCGAAACTTCTATGCAATGGAGTCCTCCACATAATGCCTAAACTTATCGTCACCCTGTTTTCCCTCATCATATTGGGGGCTTGCACTGCAACGACTGGCTCGGCGCCATCTGTCATGGGCGTCGGGTGCACGAAACCGAATAACGGCATCGCTGTACGCGAACAAAATGCAACCGGCGCGCGTATATATTACGTTGACGGCTCCCTTCTTCGGTATCGCGACGCCTGTGGCGCGCAGATCTACGCCTATGACGGCGTTAAGCTGCGCAACTATAATTTCAGCGGATCGGCGATTTATCATTTCGACGGAAACGCGGTAAGGTCATTCAACGCAACCGGCGCGCGCGTCATCTATTTTGACGGCCAGACGCTGCGTGCGTCAGTCCGCTCAGGCGCAGCGCTTTACTATTTTGATGGCCGGACGCTGCGGCACCGTGACAGGGGCGGCGCTGTCATCGCCTATTTTGATCGCCCTGTCGAGCGCTGGGTCGCCATCGCCGTGCTTACAGAAAAAGGCATGATGCCTTAAATCCGGCGCAGACAGCGCAGAGGAGCAAAAAAATGACCAAGTCGGGTTTAAATGGGCGTCGCATATATGGCGCCTGCGCACTGATGTTCACAGGCCTTGCCGGAGCGATCTTGGGCATCGTCGGCCTTGAGCCGCCTGCGGATCTTTTAAAGGAAGCCCCCCTCTCCGCAGAGACATTTAAAACCCTTTCCATCATCCAATCGGGCGTGCTCGTCATCGCAGGCGTCGCCGCGGGATATTTCCTAACGCCACGCCTGGGCTTAACGTCGATCATCGTCGATGGGCGCCCGACCTTTCAAATCTCTATCCTCTGGTTTGTTTTTATTGGCGCTGTTGCGGGCCTCGGCATATGGGCGCTTGACGCCGTACTGACGGCGCATTGGCCCGCGTTGGCATCCTTCCACACCCAAAATGCAGCTGAACTGGCGGAAATGGAAACGCACGCCTCCGCTGTAACGCGCCTCGCCTATGGCGGGGTCGTTGAGGAAATCCTCGCGCGCTATGGCGTCATGAGCGGTCTTGCATTGATGTTCCTCAGCACCTTGAAGAATAAAGCGCTTGCGCTTGGTTTGGCGATTTTTACCTCTTCAGTATTGTTTGGGGTGGGGCATCTGCCGGCCGTCTTTGCTTTTGTCGCCGATCCGCCAACAGCGTTTCTCATTAAGGTCGTTGCGTTGAACACGCTTGCCGCGGCTGTGTTCGCCAGCGCCTTCACCGCGCATTCTCTGGAGGCGGCGATGCTGTCTCATATCGGATTTCATCTGGGGTTGATGGTGTTGAGTTAACCCTGCACCGCGATTGCGCAATGCAAGCGCCCGCACTACTCCAGGAAACGCTTTAGCGTACGACACTGAGGTTTGATCTTATGCCACATTATACAGCGATCTTGAGATGCGGGCTCCTGTCCGGTTTGTTGGCCGGCGCCTCCGCCTGCACGACGTCGAAGTTTATCGATACGGCGATTGACATTGAGGCGCCGCCATGCGCCGTCTACGATGTTTTAACCGACTTTGAGCGTTATCCGGAATGGAACCCCTACCATGTTGCTGTGTCCGGGCGTCTCGAAGCGGGCGCGTCCCTTGCGGTGAGAGTGTCGCGCCCGGACGGCGAAACGGTCGACGTGCCGCATGTGCGCCTGTTAGAGCTGGAGCCGTGCAAAACCCTAGTCTGGGGCGGCGGCGTCCGCGGCGTCTTTAAAGGTGAACACAGATTCGACCTGTCGGAGCGCGCCGAAGGCGCCACGCACCTTTCGCATACCGAGTTGTTCAGTGGCTTGTTCATTGGCTTTGCGGACCTGCCGGCGTCGGTTCTCCAACAAGGATATGAGGAGATGAACGCAGCGCTAAAACAGCATGTCGAAACCGCGGACTAAAACGGGTTAATCGCCATGTGAGACAAGCCGCCTGAGCCAAAGGCATTGTGCGCCGCTCTTCGAAGAAGATCAAAGATGGTTTTTATCACGAACTTTAATTTTCGGATAAATTTCTGACAACATCGCCATCGGCGTTTACAACGATGATAGATGCAAATGCAGAGTTTGTTAAAGCGGGCGTTACGGTCTCCAGATCTGCGACCACAACCCACGTCATAGTCTGTGTATCGAGTTTTTGGCGTGCAGCCTGCAATAGCGTTTTCGGATTTTGCACGTTGTATTCCCGGGCCAACCGGGAATGAAAATTCAACGGAAGCGACAAACGATGCGCGGCGATGATCCAATCAGTCAACGCCTCACCCGTTTCAAACCGCCCTGCGAGCGCCAGCGCCCGATTGGCGGCCGCGCGGTTGATTTCAGCGGTTGTAATCGGCCGTTCGCCTTTTATGTCTTGCAGCTCTTTTTCAATTTCCGCAACGGCGTCCCAAGTGCGCGCGCGTTGTATGGAGGAATATACAGATAATAAAACCGTGTCGCCCTGTTCGATCACATCGCCCTGTACGCCATAGGTCCAACCTTTGTTCTCACGCAGATTCAAATTAAGACGTGAGGTGAACAAACCGCCAAGGGCGTCGCTGAGCAGGTGTAGCGACGCAATATCGCTTACGGATTGAACGGGAACAATGACGGCTGCGAAAACCGCCGACTGCGTCGCGCCAGGTCTGTCCACCAGGACAAGCTGTTTGTTCCGAACGGGCGCGTCAACAATCTCAGTTATGTCAGCCGTGTAAGGCGTCTTGGCGCGCAGCTTGCCAAGGGCGGGGGCCAATGTTTTTTGGACCGCTGGAGCGTCAATGGCCCCCGTTATCACCAGGCGAAGCGCATCAGGCCGGATATGCCTTGCGTGATGGTCTTGTAAATCGGAGGCTGTGATTTCAGCGAAACTGCTTTTGGCGCCCAATATGGGGCGTCCGTATGGGCTTGCCTGGCCGTTGGCGAACCGCGTCAATAAACGCCGCCCAAGATCTTTCGGATCGGTGTTTCTCTGCTGAATATCGCCCCAGCGCTTCGCGCGAAGCGCCTCGACCTTCTCGGTCGTGAACGTTGCGTATGTCAGCATCGCCTTGAGGAGGCGCGCCAGGTCTTCAAAGGCGTCTGGGGTTGTGGTGAACGCAATGCGCGACCCGTCCGTCCCCGTTTCAATATCATACTGAATAGCCAAATCCGCAAACGCGCGCGGCAGTGATTCACCCTTTTTGGTTTCGCCCTGCACCATCGCATGGAGCAGAAAATCGCTGAGCCCCCTTTTCGCCCCATCGTCGGCGGCGCCCATGTCAAATTGAACGGCGACGTTCAGCAACGGCGCTTGCGGCCTTTCCAGCACTGTCGCCTCAAGGCCGTTCGGCAGCAAGACGGTTTGTGTATCCGGAAAAACAAAGGGGTTCGTCTTGGCGAGATCGGGATATCGTTTACGGTCCGCCGCTTCAGCTTGGGCCGAAAACGCAGGCGCGGGAAGCACGTCGAGCTTGTAGGCTGGCGCGTTCAACCATTGAGAGGCGGCGGCGCGCACATCCTCCGTGGTCGCAGCGTTCACCCAATCCATACGCGTCGTCAAAAAAGCCGGGTCGCCCGCCAACAGCTCGCCCGACGCCAGGGTCGCCGCCTTGCCGGTGAGCCCGCCGACACGTTCAAGCCCAGTTAAAAATTCCGTATAGATTTCACGCTTGGCGCGCTTTAACTCGTTTTCTGACGGGCCGTTTTGAACAAACGCCTCGACCACGGCCCTCGCCGCCGCTTTGGCGTCGCCTCGCGCAGCGTCGTCAGCCGTGATGACAACACCCATTGGCGTTGCGAATTTTAATGGAAACGTGATGACGCGCGCGTCATAGGCAAGGCCCAAAGCTTCAACAAGGCGCATATTCAAGCGCGAGGCAGGCCCGTTTCCTAAAATGCGGGCGGCCAATTCCAAATGCGCGCTCTGTCGGTCGGGAACGCCGGGCGTCCGCCAAACCCTGTAGGACTGGGCATACGGCGTTTGATCATAAATGATCTCATGCTTGTCCTGCGCCTTTCCTACGCCGCGCATGACGGGCCGTTCCAAAGGCCGACCGGGTGGAACGGCGCTGAAATATTTCTCCGCAAGACGGCGGCCGGTCTCACCATCGAGATCACCCGCCATGACGAGCACGGCGTTCGATGCGCCATAATATGTTTCAAACCATGCCCGCACATCATCGAGGCGCGCCGCATCAAGATCTTCTTCAGAACCAATCGGCGACAGATTGTAAGGATGGCCTTGTTCAAATACGCCCGCCAAAAGACTGTATTGCGCCATACCGAAGGGTTGATTGTCGCTCAGCTTTTTTTCGCTTTTTACGACCGCACGTTGTTCTTCCAGTTTCGCCTGGGTCAAAGCGCCAAGCAGATACCCCATACGATCCGATTCAAGCCAAAGCATGCGCTCTAGGGCGCCCGTCGGCGCGGTCTGATAATACGCCGTGAAATCGAAGGAGGCGTTGCCGTTAATATCGCTCGCGCCGGCTTCTTCCAGGGGCAAAAAGTAATCGCCATCATAGTGCGCCGATCCGTTGAACATGATGTGCTCAAACAAATGCGCAAATCCGCTGCGACCCTTCGGTTCATCCTTCGAGCCGACGTCATACCATACCCCGACGGCGACGATCGGCGCTTTGCGGTCTTCATGGACAATGACGCGCAAACCATTTTCAAGAACGAATTTGTCGTAGGAAATATCTAATTCAGTCGCCTGAACGGCTGCGATAGGGCCGCTCAAAAAGCCAAGAACAGCAAGCAAGATCTGGCGCACGGTCGGTCTCTCCCATACATTTTGTATGAGACGATTGAGGAAGGCCGCATCCCCATACGAGACAGCAATTGAAGATTGTTATTTGCCGGCTTCAAACACCGCGATGCGGCGGCCGTTTTTAACGTTGATGTCGTACCGCAAATCAATGCCTGCCGCGATCGCCACTCCTTCCAGAAAAGTCTCCCCTTCAGAGATGTTAAACACCGCTGTTACGCGCGTTTCAGCGACAGCCTCGTCCGCGAATATAATATCCGTCGGCAGATATCTTTGGATACTTCCACGGACGTCTGACAGCGTTGTATCAGAAAATGTGATCACCCCATCGCGCCAGTCAGCGATTGCATCGGGCGCAACCGTCTCATAACGGACCGGCGCACCGGGCTTGACGAAGGCTCGCCCGCCCGAAGTCACTACGTCGCCAACGATTGCATTGTCGGTGAGAACCGCAACACCGCCTTCCGCCACCTGCAACACATCCCCCTCACGCACATCGTCCGAGCTCACCGTGAAACGTGTGCCGACGACGCGAAACTCAGAGCTGTCTGTATACACAGAAAACGGGCGCGCGGCGTCCGCTGCAACATCAAAATAAGCCTCCCCCTGTAAAAGGCGTACATTACGTTCTGTGTTAGCGTACGCGACTTCGACGGCGGTATTCGTATTCAGCGTGATTTGCGAACCATCCGGCAAGGCCACAGTCTCAACCTCAGAGCCGCTCGTCGACCAGCGCTCAACCTTTGGATCAACGTCAAGCAATGCAGGCGCGGCGATAAAGGCGATAAGACCGGCGGCGACGGCGCTGAGAACGCCCGCGCCGATGACGCGCCGACGAGATGCGCCGCCCCCTTGGCGCGCGCCCGCCTCGCCCCCAACGGCCTGCGCGACGTCTTGAACCTGCGCATCGAGCTCATGAAACGCTGCGAACGCCGCCGCATGCTCCGGATCCTCCAGCCAATCGTCTAACAGGGCGGTCTCGGCGTCCGTCATCGCGCCGGATTGCACCCGGGCGTACCAATCCGCTGCATCACGACCCGATGGCGTAATATCGTGCACTGCGCCCATTTAAAAATCTTCCATCCGAAAGTGATCACGCAATTCACGCAAAGCCCGAGAGATATGTTTTTCCACCATGCTTTGGGATATATCGAGCTTTGCCGCAACTTCCTTGTACGTCATATCTTCAAAACGAAACAACCGAAAGGCCTCTGCGCAACGCGGCGGCAATCCGTCGACGAGCCGTAAAAGCTTGCGAAATTGCTGGCGCGCGGCCACCGTTTGCTCCGGCGACGGGGCCTCTGAAACCAGATAATTTTCTTCAAAACCGTTCTCGCCCGTATCGCTTACACTATACGTGCGCCGCCGCTTT
>JBCDBL010000025.1:0-36298 GCA_039183635.1 Pseudomonadota bacterium | reverse complement strand
CTCCGCCTACTACATTTAAGTTCTCTGATATTTCTTCAATGCGGTAAGGATCAATATCACAAGCAATGACCCGCAGACCATTTGCAGCAATAACTTTGGCCATAGGATATCCTACATGACCAACTCCGCAAATACATACATCAAACATTCATGAACCGTATAGTTTCATCAGCAATTTTCTTAGCTGCATCGCCATGGCCATAAACAAAATGATACTGATATGTATTAGGATCAACTTTATTATCTAGCATAAAATGCTGTAAGGCGCGAAAAATCAAATGCGGATCAGCTCCAACCAATAAAGCGCAACCCGTACTTACAGCTTCTGGCCTCTCCGTCTTCTCTCTAAGGATAATAAGCGGCTTACCCAAACAAGACGCCTCCTCCTGAACCCCCCCTGAATCTGTTAGTATAATGTCTGATTGATACATCAGAGATACAAATTCCGCATGAGCTAGCGGAGGGATCACTTCAACTCCTTCAGCGCTATTTTTTTTTGCAATTTTTGCTAAATAGCTATTGTGGTGTTCAACAATGATAAATTGAAAACCTAAAGTTCTTACTGCCTGTAACATAGAATGATAAATTACTGCTGAGCGATTCGGGCCATTCTCTCGCCTATGAGATGTAACAAGAACAATTCGCTTAAACTTCCTTTCTTTTCTAAGATTATAGAAATTATTAGATTGGCGCATAGAGATTTTTACTGCATCAATAATTGTATTCCCACTAAAAATTATTCTTTCACTCTCTACCCCTTCATTTAGAAGGTTTCTTTTGGCTAATTTCGATGGAGCAAAATGCAAATCAGCTAACTTGCTAATCTGCACACGTAACCATTCTTCCGGCCAAGGTTGAAACGAAAATGTTCTCAAACCCGCCTCGACATGAATAAGAGGAATTTTTAGCTGATGAGCAGCTACAGCTCCATAAAAAGCGCTCTTTGTGTCGCCCTGCACAAATACAATCTCAGAATGAAATGAGGATATTTTTTTCTTAATACCTTCTATACTGAAATTTTCAGCACAGCTTATTTTTGCATTTTCTTTTAAAAATAAATCACGACAAACCAGTGATTCATTATGCTGGCCTGTTAGTACTACTGAACTAATAATTCCAAGATTGGAAAACTCTCGGATTACCGGCAGTAATTTTATAGACTCAGGTCGTGTGCCAACTATAAAAGTAGGATGGGAAGGCGGGTGCATTTTTTGCATCTACATCATTGCGCAGCGTTCTGGCTTTGAGCACAATGCGGTTGTTTTTTCGAGCGAAAAAGCACGCCTCTAATAAATAGATTTAGAATTATAAACCCTACATATAAACCCACTCCGATAAACAAATTTTGCCATAAAGGGTGCCGAGAAAGCCAGCCAAAAACGCCTTCAAAAATCATAAATAGGCCAAGCGCAGATAACAACGAATTAACAAGGCACATCGAGAAGGTTTTAAAAAAACTGGCCTTAAGTCCAAAAATGCGTCTTCGCTTATTTGGATCTGGTTCCGGTTTAAGAAAATGCTTCATTTCAGGATAATCTGAAGAAATCCGTAGTCTGACATCTTTCATGAATTTTAAGTAGTCTTTTGAAACTTCCTCTTCATAAAAGTGCAAAATGTACATAACAGTGCCAACTAATGAGAATACAAACACGAGTATCCCTGTCAGTAATACATATCCATCGTAAAATTGACCGCTTTCTGCTAGGACGCTCTTAGAATTTTCAGCATAATCAAGAAAGAATTTAGGTAAAATGGCTAAAGATATAGAAATAAGGCCGCTAGGAAACGCGATTGTTTTCAAAAACAGATCGTAAATTCTTGCTCTTTCATTTAGATTTATTTTGTAATAATCCCAAGAACGTCGATAATCCTCCAAAAGAAGTGGCCAGTCCTCAGCTGGAGGAAGTGAGCCTCTATCGTCTATCAAAAAACTCAACCTCGCCTCCAAAATTTCTTATTGAGCTTTCAATTTCACTTTTGACAGAGCTAATAAATATTGCCTCTAAGCCTATCAAATCAAGAGTAAAATTCCGTTGTGTATAATTGATAGCTACAAAATTCATGTGATTCGATTTCCCTAACGTTTAGGAAAATTAATTCAGGTCTCTAGATGGATCGCGACGCCTCAATCTTCTTTTCACTTTTGGTGCGTTTGCCTCCCGTTCCAAAGCGCGGAACCGCACCATGTCCTGACGCAACTCCAACAGAGTTTCAGAATGTTGTTTTCTATGCATCGCGAATACCGATTGAAGTTCTCTGCGGCGCTCAAGCTGCACGGCGACCAGTTCATCGCGCTCGCGCTTATCTCTTAAAGCACATTCATTTGCGTCTAGCTCATTGGTTTTTTTCAGCTTTTTATATTGGCCGGTAATTCTCGACCAAAGACGGCGTAACCCCTTAGGAAGCTTCTTTGCACGCTCCGTACTTTCCCGTTCTTTTCGCTCACGCTGTTTGGAGCTTATGTCTCGGCGCTGTGCCATATGCTCATCCCGCATTTTGAGGCGTTTCTCGTCGAAATGCGCTTTGCGACGCTCAAACATCATGCGGGAATGGTCGATATGCTTTTTCATGAGCGGCGTCATGGTCGCCGCAATGGTGCGTTTTGTTTCTTCTACGCTATGTAATTGCGCTGGGTCGCCCAATTTCGCACGTACCTCTTTGGCTTTCTTGCCAAGGGCGCGGGGAACGGAATGCACTTCGCCTTGATAATCGACAACGACATGCGCACGGCGGTCACCACGGGCGAGCCAGTAACCACGCTCTTGCAGGGCATGTTCAAACGTATTGCAATTGTCAGACACCGCCCACGCATCTTGCACAGCCGTTTTTAGCTCGCGTGGGTCTTGGCCATTACGTTTGGCTTGTTGCCATTCGGACAGCGTGAAGTTGCGCGGATTGCGGAGACTTTTATCGACAAAGCCGCGCGGCATTCGCCAATCGTGTTCAAGGTAAAGCTCTCGCGACAAGTCAAAGAGCTTCATCTTGAAAAACGACATTTGTTTTGCGGTCATAGTCTCCGCATCAATGCGTGACCAGACGCAATGGGCGTGGCGACGACCTTCTTTTTCGTGAAAGACGACAGCGCGGGGTTGTCCGCCCAAACCTAACCGTTCTTCGGCTTTCGCTATCGTTTGTTCAAACACTTCGATAGGCACGTCTTCATCGGGGGGAGGGTTAAGGCTTAATGAAAAGAGATATTGCTTGCACTTCGTTCCCTTGCTGACGGCGTAGGCTTCTTTGAATGCCCCATGTAGATCGTCGGACACGAACCCCCGAATTTCGTGAAGTTCGATATGTTCGTTATCGTCGCCGCGCATCAAATGCGCGGCGAGGTTTTGACCTCCGCCCCGTTGGGAGGCCTGCAAGATCATTGAAGCGGCTCTTTCAGCCCCAAAGCCTTCATGAGAAGCGCCTTGATTTCCGTCACATGGGCGCAAGCCTCGATTAGCTCTTGCTCAAGTTCAGGCGACACATCAAGCGCGCCGATATTGGCTGACTGCGCAAGCTGGCTGAGGTTATTGGAATATCTGGACTGACCAAGAAGCCCCAACACACGTGCAAAGGCTTTTTCATCCTCCACAGAAATGCCTTTGCGCCGCGACCGACCGGGCGCGTCGTCTTCGGTGAAAATCTTGGATTTGATATAAGCGCCCAAAGCCGCTTTCCCGGCCTTGGCTTCTAAATAGGTGCGTTCCTCCTGCGACAGCCGCAATGAGAATGGCGGCAAGCGCTTTTTGGAAACCGGGCGGGTTTTGTTGAAATCGGGTGTCAGATCGACGCTTACAGGCTCAAGCATGGCAGTCAGCGCCCCTTAGATCGCGTGCGACAATCAACGGGTCGACTAAATCGGTGTTTGCCATTAAGTCAAAAAGCTGGTGGTACTTGTGGCGAACGGCGTCCGGGCCCACCATTTTTGTTTCATCCGCCAGAGACAGATTTTTCCTTATATTATTCTGATGGAAGGCGGATGTGTTCCGGTTCGAGGTTTCACCTCTCACCTTCGCCATCTCAACATCGGGTTTTGTGTAAATTTCCTGAGGCATTTAATGGCAAGGCTAATTTTCCATATTTGCGGTTCTAAAACCGTGGTTGCGAAAATAGGCGAGACGATCGCAAAAAGTGAGCTTTAGGACCGCTCTTTTGTCTTCAATGCAGTCAAGAGTTCCAAAAATTCCAAGGGGTTTGCGAGGAACGCCAAGGCGGTTCTATACTGTGCATCGAAGGTCGCCTCAACGGCTGTCTCAAAATTCATCTGATAACGGATTTTTTGACGAACCTTTCACTTAATCTCAGCGTCTCAATCTCCAGAGCCTTGATCTCTCGACGTCCTTTCTCATTTCGTGTTGTAATGAGTAAATCGCCTTACACTTCATCGATTAAAAAATCGAAGATCGCATCCCGACAACGGGGCCACGCCGGGTCTGTTTCCGGGATAAGATGGTTGTTCGTCTCAAGCGACACAAACCGGGCGTCCGGCAACCCCAAAGCCATCTCTTTTCCTTGTTCAAATTCAGATCGCTGGTCGCCTGTGGCGTGAAGAACAAGCGCCGGCGCGCGCACTTCAGCAAGCCGGTCGGTGACGTCAACGTCCCCCAGCGCATCCATCAGTGCAGCGGCGTTCTCCGGGGACGTTGTTATACGCTGCAGCTCATTGAATTTTTCGTGATACTCAGGCGGCGCCTCGGGCATAAACAGGGATGTGAACATCTGCCGGAAAGCAGGGTTTTCCTGACCCCAGCCGGTTCGGATAAGGGTGATCATCGCTTTTACGTGCTTATGCCGTTCAGCATCATGACTTTTCTTCCAGCCGCGCAAGTAACCGCCATATAGAACGAGCTTCGATACTTTTTCAGGATGTCGTGCAGCATACTCGATACTGATCGCACAGCCTTGCGACACGCCGACCAAAACAAATGGCTCCGTGACGGCGGCGTCCACGACCGCTTCGAGATCTTCAACCTGACGCTCAAAGGAAAAATCAGACACGTTCCAGTCTGAAAGACCATTGCCCCGCGCGTCATAGCGCACAAGACGCGTGGTGTTCGTCAGCGCCGCGAATATATGCGCCCATACCGGGCTTTCAAAATCATGTTGCAAATGGTTCAGCCAATTCGCCGTCTTGACGATCGTCCGACCTGCTCCGGCGGTGGCGTAAGCAATACGGACGCCATTGGAGGATTTACAGAACCGAATCTCATGCCGCAAGCCGGCATCGCCGCCAGATTGAACAACCTGGGATGATGCTCGGAGCAGGTCTAAACCAACTTTCCGCCCTTCATCCTCGCTCACGCCGGCAAGCGCCTCTTTGCTGCGCCGCTTTTGCCGTTCAGCCTCGTCGGTCCGTCCGGCCTCGGACAACGCCTTTATCAGTCGCCGGTGAACATCAGCATTATAGGGATCAAGATCGGCCAGCCGATAGAGCCATTTCACTGCGTCCGATGGTCGGCCATCGGGCCGCTTCACGAGCACGCGAAGCAAATCACGCCGCCAGGCGCGCGCTTGTTCTTGCTCAGCGAGCCGCCAAAGTTCGAAATTCGGCTGGGCGGGCAGATCCAGCCCCTCCAACACATCGCCTTGAAACCGTTCGGCAAGGCCGTTGAGCGCCTTCAACGACAAGCGGTCGAACCCTGTCTCAGCCGCACTTTTCAGCACGTTAAGATCGATGCTCATGCCTTCCGCATGAAACGCCACCGCGTCGCGTGTCGCGCGGATGCGCTCAACCCCCTCCTCGTTGACGACACGCCGCAGCCGGCTCAGCGCCCAGCGCAACGAAGCGCGGGGGTCGTCGGGGATTTGCCAAAATATCTCGCACAGGCGCTCGCGCCGATGCTCCCCGCCTGTCCAGGCAAGATAGGCGAGCAAAGCGCGGCTCTTCCTGGACGGCGGCAGGGGCGCTGCTTCGCCGTCTTTGAGAACCTTGAGCTCTCCCGACAGTTGAAGTTCCAAACCTTCAGCCATTTCGCACGTCACCCATGCATTCAAACGCAAATTAAACGGTATCCGCCGCACTTCAAACGCTTGTTTCAACGCTGGGCGCCACGGCGTCGCGGCATCTTCCGCCCCGCACACGCCAAGCAGGACGTTCCCCCAGCCATGAAAGTTCAATTCAATTCCAACGATATTTCCGCATGTGCGGATTCAATCCATTGGCGCGCCCAGCATTTGGCGCATGGGGAGGCGAAGTTCAACCACGTCTTACAGTCCTCGCCACGGATTTATCCGCATTGGAGCGTGAAAACATCGCCCGACACGACCAAAGGGCGCGCCAACCACACAGCCCGCCGGCGCGATCGCCTTCAGGGCTTCGGACCTCCGAAACCTGAGAGCGCATAGAGCGGAAACGCTCAAGCGCCAACGCGCTTCGGTTCCTCGCCGGAGCGCGTCGTTACGACTCCCCCCCCCCAAACCAGACCTTGAAAGGAAAATAGACATGAAACCGTCCAACCGCCAGCGGACCGCCCCCTCGACGTTAAGGGGCGTAGCGACTTTGACCCTCGCATCGCTCACCTGGGCTTTCGGCGTCGCACAGGCCAGCGCCATGGAAGATGGCGTCGAAGCGAACCATTACCGCCCCGCCAAGCCGGCGATCGTCAGCGTCAGCAAAATCTTCACGCTGGAGCAAAGCGGCGAAGCGCCGACCAGTGGCGCATCCACCATCACGCGTACGGACGCTGGCGTAGGGTTCGAGTATGTCGCCTCGGACTTAAAACCTAATGCACCGTATACGATGTGGTATGTGGTCTTTAATCGCCCAAGGAAATGCATCATGCCGTTCGAGTGCGGCATTGACGACCTTAACGACCCGCGCGTTCGACCGGGCGTTTTCTGGGCGGGCGGCCGTGTCTCCGATGAATATGGCCAGGCCATGTTCGCCGGCGAAATCAATTACGGCGAGTTGCCGAAAGGCGAGGATCAAATCCCCTTCCCCGGCCTTGAATCGCCGATCAAACGCGGCGCTGAGATCCATCTGGTCGTACGCGCCCACGGCCCCGCCCTTGATGATCCGGCGGCCCTGAAAGAGCAATTGACGCAGTTCAACGGCGGCTGCCCGCCGAACGATGGCTGCATCGATGTGCAGGCGTCCGTACACCCAAGTCCGTTCGCCCGTAAAAAATACCGGCTTCACTAAATACCGCCGGTCGAACGGAGTAACCAAAGCGTCGTTATTTCAAATGGCATGAGACGACGCTTTAACGCCTCTGTTCTTAAGTGTTTCCGGACAGCGAACCCGGTATCCACGTCATCTGAAAACGCTTAAGGCGGCGCAGCCGGCTCCGTTCCTCTTGAAAGCTGCGTCGAGGCGACATAGCAGCTGAAAAAAGGGGTGGGGCCAGGATACTATAAACCAAAAAACTTAGTTAATTATGGCGCCCGCATCATCGATCGACGAACGGACAATAACACTCCATTCAATCGAATGGTCGATTAAATTGTTCTGCTAACGCCGTAAATTTTGCTTTAGGTGCCAGCGGAACTGGGAGCCGTAGGGCGGTCTCAACATTTTCAAAAAATCGCCGCGGGCCTGACGAAACACCGCTTTTTTATGGCTGAATTCTAAAAACCCGTCTCGTCCGTGATAGGCGCCCATGCCAGAGGGGCCAATGCCGCCAAATGGCAAGTCCTCTTGCCCATTATGGAAAATAACGTCATTCACGGTAACGCCGCCGGATGTGGTGCGCGCAAGAAGCGCTTTTTCTTCACCGGAATCTTCCCCGAAATAATACAGACTTAAAGGCCTGTCGCGATCGTTCACATATTTTATCGCATCGGCGATATCGTCATAGGGCTTTACCGGCAAAAGCGGACCAAAAATCTCTTCCTGCATCACCCTCATATCGTCAGTGGCGCCGAGAATAATCGTCGGCGGCATTTTGTGATGGGGTTGATCGGCAAAGCTTTCTGCTCGCGGATTAAGAATGATAATTTCAGCGCCTTTGTCCCGGGCGTCATCTAAAGTTTCATGCAGGCGGGAAAAGTGGCGCTCATTCACGACGGAGGTGTAGTCCTCATTATTCAGAAGACCGGATGGATACATGTCCGCGACCGCCACACGCGCTTCGGCGACAAACATGTCGATTTTATCACGCGGAACAAAGATATAATCCGGTGCAAGACAAATCTGCCCTGCGTTTAATGTTTTGCCGGCCATAATCCGGGCGGCGGTCTTTTTCATATCGGCGGAGCGCCCTATGAAAACGGGCGACTTGCCGCCAAGCTCCAGAGTGACGGGCGTAAGGTTTTCAGCCGCAGATTTCATAATGCTGCGCCCGACTTGCGTTCCGCCGGTGAAAAGCAGATGGTCAAACGGCAATGAAGAAAATGCACGCCCGACTTCAGGGCCGCCCGTAAAGACATAAGCCTCCGTCTCATCGAAAGCTTTGTGGATCAACTCCGCCATCAGCTTGGACGTTTCCTCCGTATACTCTGACGGCTTGATCATGGCGCTGTTGCCGGCGGCGAAAACGCCAGCAAGCGGCGTAAACACCATTCCAACGGGAAAATTCCAGGGGGCGATAATCCCCACAACGCCTTTCGGTTGGAACTCCACCCGGGCGGAAGCGCCGAGAAGCCCTAAAGGCGGCACGGATCGCCGCTTTTCCGGCCGCATCCATTTTTTCAAATGCGAGCGTGCGTGCTTCAGCGCCATCACCCCCGGAGCGATGTCGCTGAACGCCGTCGCCTCCTGAGACCGGTGGCCGAAGTCGGAGGAAACGGCATCCTGCAGTTTTTGTTGGTGGGTGACGAGCAAATCGATCGCGCGATTCATGCGATCGATGCGTTGCGCCGCGTCAGGCGCGCCATTGTCTAAAAACGACTGCTTTTGGTGCGCGAGAACGTTCTGCATCTTGGAGTCAAAAGCCATATCGTGCATGGAATCAAATCTCTCCCTGATATTTTAAGCCTTTGTTTTTGCATTGCTTTTTAGAAGCTTAGCGCACGTACGCTTTAAAATACAGCGTATATTAAAACAAAACCACAAAAACAGAAACAGTTTCCGTTTTTAATATTGATGCGCGGCCGAAGGTGTGAAACCCTGTCAGGAAACAAATAACGCCAGGAGATGGCGACGAGGAGACTGTCCACATGTTTAAACAAGCACTTATCGTGAGCTCCGCCGCCTTCGCGCTCACAGCCTGCGGACAAAGCGGCCAGGACGTGCGGGATATCGGGGAAGCGGACACCTCCTACCAGGCCGTCCTTTTGGAACGACTGATCGACGCCAAACCTGGCGACGTCATAGAAATTCCCGAGGGCGTCTTCCGTTTCGACAGGTCTTTAAGCCTTACTGTCGACGGAGTGACGATCAGGGGCGCTGGCAATGAAAAAACCGTCTTGAATTTTCAGGACCAGGTCGCCGGCGCCGAAGGGCTGTTGGTGACCGCAAACAATTTTACGCTTGAGAACCTCGCCATAGAAGACACATCCGGCGACGGTCTGAAAGTCAATGGCGGAGAGAATATCGTCATTCGCGGCGTGCGCGTAGAATGGACAGGCGGGTACTCCACCGATAACGGCGCTTACGGACTTTATCCAGTACAAACCACTAATGTATTGATAGAAGACAGCGTTGCCATCGGCGCATCGGACGCCGGGATTTATGTGGGTCAGTCGCGCAACATCGTTGTGCGCAACAACAAAGTTGAATTCAACGTCGCAGGCATAGAAATCGAAAACAGCATCGGCGCCGACGTCTACGGCAACGTCGCGACCAACAATACGGGCGGCATATTGGTCTTCAACATGCCGAATCTTCCGCAGCCGGGATACGGCACGCGCGTCTATGACAATGATGTCTTTAAGAACAACACGGAGAATTTCGGACATGAAGGCACGCCCGTGGCGAGCGTTCCGGCCGGCTCCGGCATCGTCATAAACTCCAATGATCAAGTAGAGATTTTCAACAACCGCCTGTCTGACAACGATACGGCGAACATTATCATCTCAAGCTTGCACACCACAGGCTATTCCGAGGGCGCAGCGCAGGCGGATTTCGACCCTTATCCGGAAAGCATTTGGGTTTACGACAATATTTATTCCGGCGGCGGCGCCTCCCCTGACGGTCTTGATCTGACAGCTCTTAAAATCATGCTGTTCGGTCCCACTGGGCGTTTGCCCGACGTGCTGTTCGACGGGTACTATGACGAAGCGAAATTCGTAGACGGTCAATTGCCGGCGGAAAAACGCATCTGCATCTCCAACGAGAATGTCGATGTCTTAAACGCCGATGCGCCGAACGGCTTCAAATCGCCGCGTGTCGAGAGCGAGCTTTATCGGTGCGCCCTATCGCCCTTAGACCCGGTTGCATTAGCGCTTTAATCAAGGCGAATACATCTTCATAATGTTACGGCATATTTGCGCAGTATTTGGATTATTGGCAGCCGCCGCCTGCGGGGAGGCCCCGGCGCCGGTCGCCTCCACTTACTTTGAAGAAGGCAATCCCCCGCTTCTTTCCGATTGGGGGCAGCTGATTGTCGATGGCGGCGCCCTGACGCTCGGCGAGAACGTTTCGCCATATGATTTAAATACAGCGCTTTTTACCGACTACGCCCATAAACTGCGTACAATCTGGATGCCCGATGGCGCAAGCGCCGCCTACCGTGAAAACGATGTGTTCGATTTTCCTGTAGGGTCGGTCATCACCAAGACTTTCTATTATCCTTTACCTGACGACGGCGCGGCGGACGAGGTCGCCCGAAACGATAATGGCGGCGCTTTGTTTGAAGGCGGACGTTATCTGCCCCTGAAAAGTGTGAGACTTATCGAAACACGTATTCTTGTGCGCAGACAGAGCGGCTGGGCGGTGATCCCCTACCAATGGAACGAAGAGCAGACCGACGCCGCCGTCCACAGGATCGGAGATATCATTCCCCTGACGTTGGTGAGCGCGGACGGCGCCAAAAATCCGTTCAAATATGTCATGCCCGACGTTAATCAGTGCGCCAGCTGCCACGCGCCGGACTCAAACACCCGCGCCCTGTCGCCAATCGGCCCAAAAGCACGTCATTTAAACCGTGATTTCGCCTATGCCGACGGCGTGCAAAACCAAATTACGCATCTGTACCAAATAGGCTATCTGAACGACGCGCCGGATGCGGCCGCAGCGCCCAAGAACGCCGCATGGTCCGATGCAGGGGCGTCCGTTACAGAGCGGGCCCGGGCCTATCTCGACATCAACTGCTCGCATTGCCACAGCCCGACAGGACCGGCGGATACATCCGGGTTGTTCCTGGAGCCGGACACGACGGGGACCCATCTTGGCATTTGCAAACTACCGATCGCCGCCGGCGCCGGCACGGGGGATCGCATATGGGGCATCCGGCCAGGACAACCGGAGGACTCCATTCTGGTTTATCGCATGGACAATACGCAGCCGGATCAAATGATGCCGGAGATCGGTCGATCAACTATACATGAAGAAGGCGTCGCTCTGGTCGCTGATTGGATCTCCACACTTGAGGGGGATTGCGGATAACCCTTAAGAGCCAGTTGCACCTGGCGCGACCTCGTCTGACGGCCGAAAAATGCAGAGTATTAGAAAACCACGTACGGTGAAGCGGCGGTCCAGATAAAACCGGACTTCTATTGCACGTTTAGCACGCTTCCAGGCGAAACGATTATCGTTTCACTATCCGAAAGCGGGTAAAAACAAGGATTTAAAGCGATTGCGTGATTTCAGTGGATCCGAAATGACTTTAATGCCCATCAGGTCAAATATTTCGACAAATATCTTTCCAGGGCGATCATCGCCTCGTTGAACAGAGCTTCTTGCTTTTTAGGAGCGTCAGCATGCTGAACGATAAGAATCTCTGCAGCACAATAAATTTCGACACACATGCGCGCAACCAGATCAGGGTCGCCCCCTTCGAACCCATCCTCTCCCATACGCCACCGCTGCGCAAGGTGTGCGGCCAGGCGTTCGTTCCACTCCTCTCGCACCGAAGACAATTCCTGCGTCGTCAAAGCCAGTCGAAAAACCGCGCCATAGGACGGATTGCTTTGCAAAAGACTGCGCAACCCGCCGATCATAATCGGCAAACTCTCACGCCAATTCGTCGACATGTTTGCAAGCTCGGAAAGAATAATCTGATCCGTTTCCGCCTTGAACTTTTCAAATATCGTTCTGTAAATGGCGTAAATGTTGGGAAAGTATCTATAAACCGAACTGACCGGAACGCCCGCCTCTTGGGCGACGGCGCTTGTGGTTATCGATTCCGCACCAACTTGATCCAGCAAGCGCTGCGTCGCGGCGACAATGTTGTCAATTCTTGCGGCGGAGCGCTTTTGCTGCGGCTGCGCGCGGCGCTCCAGATCAACTATCTCATTCGGTGTGCGTTCTTTCACTCTGCGCCTCGTTCCGCAGCCCTAATCCGGCGATGGACAAAAATTATGTGTGACTGTTTTGCTGCGCCATGCCTATAGTTCTGTTGATACTATAGAAGGCGCTTGCAAAACAGAAAAGAATTCTGTTTCATTTATAGAATAAAAGCAACGGCGAACTAAGCAACCATCGGGGGCCCGCGCATCGCCGCCAGTAAGCTCGATCCGCGCCAATAGCGGGCGAAAGGGAGGACAAGATGAAAAAATTTAACACTTTACGCGCCTACGCCTTGCGTGCAGTTCTTCTGTCCGGAGCTGCAATCGCCGCCGTTCCCAGCGCGTCGGCTCAGGACCAAGGCGAGAACCGGGACGTCATCGTTGTGACGGCCCAACAACGCGAACAGTCCTCCCAGGACGTGCCGATTTCTCTTCAGGTCATTAACGCGGATTTCATCGAAAGTATTGCAGCCGACGATTTCAGGGATCTCGGCGCATTCGTCCCCGGCCTTCGGGTCAGCCCGAACACAAGCCCGACGCAACCACGCTTTTCTGTGCGCGGTATAAATACGAGCGATTTTGGCGTCGGCACAGACCCTGCGGTCGGCATCTATGTCGACGGATTTTACGCCGCACGCTCCGGCGCTGCGCTCACGGCTTTTAACGATATTGAACGCATAGAGGTTCTCAAAGGTCCGCAAGGGACGCTTTTTGGTCGTAACAGCGCAGCAGGCGCCGTTTCAATTGTCACAAAGAAACCGAGCAATGAATTTGAAGGGCGCCTCTCCGCACGAACCGGCAGTGACGACAGAAGGCGCTTTGAAGGCCTGTTGAATGTTCCGATTACCGATACGCTGGCCTTACGATTGAACGGTCTTTTCAACAAAGCCGATGGCTGGCTGACAGACGCCGTAACCGGGGAAGACTATCGCCGCGACGATAACTGGTCCACACGCGCTTCTTTACGCTGGGACGCGACGGAAAACACCGAAGTGCTTCTGCGGTATGTCCATGATGAGCTGGACCAGGACGCGCGCCCCGCCATCGGCATCGTACCCATCCCCGACGCACCGGCTCAACCCGGTGTTCCTGTAGATCCTTCTACGTTTATAAGCCCCTTCGGCGCACCGATCCGGAATGACGTGGTGGTGAACACGGAAAGCCGGTCCCTGGACGAAGTGAACTTAACCGTCACACATGATTTCGGCCCGGTGACGCTGACCTCTCTTACATCCTGGCGCACGTTTGAGACAGAAAATCGTCAAGACGAGGATGGCACGAACCGTATCGACCTTTATTTTGACACGAATAATGTCGAAGACAATGAGGCGTTTTATCAGGAATTCCGGTTCGCCGGCGAAGTAAAATCCGTAAACTGGATTTTAGGCGCCAGCTACTATGACGAAACCGCCAAACAAAGGTCAGAGACTTTTACATTCACCGACACGGTGAATACGTTCCTGGTGAGCGTTGGCGAGGGAGCCCAATTCACCCTTCTTGAAAACTTTATTATTATACCGAACGATTTGCCGGCCACCGTACTCGGCCACAGCTGGCAGGAAGACATGATCAATGAAGGCGACTATAAAGCGTACGCTATATTCGGCGACGCAATATGGAGCGTTACGGATCGGTTAAACCTCACACTAGGTCTTCGGTACACGCGGGATGAAAAGTCATTCCAGTGGCTGAACGGTTTACGCTCCTCACCCGGCCTGGACGAAAACGCCCAGATCCTGGAAGACCTTGGCGCGCTCAGCGGACTGGGTCTGTCGGCGGATGACTTCCTGTTTGACTTTGTGTTCGACCTTGCAGGACTTGCCGGCGTTCCCTGCGATAACGGCGTTACCGTTGCAGAAGGCGTGACATGCGTTCTTGAAGACGATTGGGAAGACATCAGCCCCCGGGTTGTGGTGGATTATAAGTTGACTGACAATATCCTGGCCTATGCCTCTTACACCCAAGGCTATAAGGCTGGCGGCTTTAACTCTGTCGAAGTGGCGTCTCGGTTCGAGAACGAGGATGTTACAAACTACGAAATCGGCTTTAAAAGCAGCTTTCCGGAGCAAGGCCTGATTTTGAACGTATCGGGCTTTACGTACACATATGATGACAAACAATCGATACGCCTTGTCACCCCTGCCGGCGGCGGCGTTCCGCAATACCTTGTTCAAACCTCCGACGATGAAGCGTGGGGCGTCGATGTTCAGGTGAACTGGGCGCCAAGCGACAACTTCTCGCTCTACTACGCCTCACAATATATTGACGCCACATTCAAACGCCGCGTAACGAACGACGGATTGGATCTTTCCGGCCAACCAAGCGGCGCCGAAAAATGGAACATCGCCTTCGGCGCGGAATACGCCTTCGACTTTGGCGAGGCCGGCGTTCTTACGTTACAAGGCAATCACGCCTTTCGCAGCGCCGGACGATGTAATGACGAATCGGCGCGTCAAGGCAATTGCGCTGACTACGGCATCTTCGAACTTGGAGAAGCGGAAAATCGAACTGATATTCGCGCCGTATGGGACTCTGCGAACACCGGCTACAGCCTCAGCGCTTTTGTAAACAATGTCTTTGATGAACAATATATCAATGGTTTCAGCAATATTACCGCAGATAATCTGGGAACGCCATTTACGACCATTACGCCGCCCCGGATATGGGGCGTAGAGCTGACCTATGAATTCTAGAGCATGTCTCGTTTAATCGGGTTCACACGGGCGCGCGCCCGGTCTTTGTTTTGACGGTCGAACACTTGTTCGACCTTTTGCTGAGAAACTGGTAGCCGCTTTTGCGTGACACGCCCTAAAGCGTCTCTTCTTCAATCGGAATCAGGCAGACGCTCTAAGTCTTTGTTTTTCGCATTTCCGGACGGCCAACCGTACACACTTGGCCTGGAAATGCTTTAGAATGAGTAACGCAGACCGCCGAAAACGGAGACTCTGGCCGCTGGCGTGTAGATGCGCCCTTCCTGATCAGCTTGCGCCAGCACCGGCGTTACGCCTGCGGGGTATTCTTCATCTGTAAGGTTTTCTCCAGAGGCGAAAATCTGAAGTCGTTCCCCGGCGGACAGCCCGGCGCTAAACCCTATAATCGGCGTGTTGGATATCGAGGTTTCGTTAACATGATCGGCGAAGTAGTCACCCGCCGTCATGCGCATATTAGCGGCGAGAAACCAACGCTCCGGAGCTGCGTAACGCAATTCCCCGCGATACAGATGTTGCGGAACGCCGGCCAGACGATTGCCGTCAAGGTCATCGTCAATAGATGAGGCATCGACAAAACGCACATCATTATAAGCGTAAACGCTACGTAACGTCAGCATGCGCCCTGCGCGAGAAAAACGTTGAGGAAACAGTGAAACGTCAACGCCGGCTTCAAATCCTTTATGTTCTGTTTCATCGACGTTTAAAACCGTCTCCCCAAGACCGTTCGCCTCCGGGTCATCGACGGTGATAATCTCATTATCGACTGAGACGCTGTAATATGTGAAATCCCATCCAAGCCAATCGTTCCGGCGACCACGCAGACCGGCCTCGTAACCAAAGCCGTCCTGTTCCTCAAGTTCTGCGAGAGCAACGGGTGTATTTGCTGTCAAATCGTAAAATGTCGGCGCCTCAAAAACACGAGAAATATTCCCGAACATTTGAACATTTTCAGATGCGTCATATATCAACCCGGCGCGGCCAGCAACGCCAGAAAAACTCACTTCTTCACTGTCGTCATCATCATCGACAGTAAGCTCTCTGTCTACAGATATAAACTGAACACCACTCTCTGCACGCAACCGCGGCAGCACCTCTATCCCCGCTTCGGCAAATATATTTAAATTTGTCGAAAGCTGGTCCGTTTCAGAAAGGACGCCTCCGGCTTCTCCACTGAGGTTCTCAAACCGGTCGGATGACCGCTCACCTGAAGCGTAGGCGACGCCAATGCGATAGTCCAGGCTATAGCCATAAAGGCGTGCTTCTCCGCCGCCGGCAAAATGAGTCCCCCATTCGCCGCCTGCTTCTTCGATAACACCGACAAAATCAACCTGCGGGCTTTCAACATTTCGGTACGTATAGTGAAAGCCGCCCTCAAAATCGTGGGAGAACAAACGAAAATTTGTCCGGTTTGACAAACGCGCCGATAAGATATCCCGGGCCCATTCGTCGTCCTCTGCGCCATTGGCGATCAAAATCGTCGGGCCGCCGGGAAACAGCGGCGGGAGACCAATCGGCGGCGCTGCGCCCACAGGATTGCCCTCAGCCGCATCCGGCGTTTGTCCGCCTGCCAACTCGACGTCATTATCCATGACTTCAACAAACATCCGTGTAGAGAAGGATGACGATGGCACGTAACCGATGTTGGCGTTGACGATGACGCTGTTGCGCTGATTGTTGTCGCGGGCGCCTGTGTCGTAGACGCCCGTGGCGCTCGCGTAATAATCGACATCGCCGCCCCGGGATACCGCCGCAAGATCGGCGTGGGCGCGACCGATTACTTTGCCTTCAACTGTCGAACCCACATCGGCCCGTATTGTACGGCCCGCCGGCAAATCACGGCCAGTGGGCGAAACGAAGTCGACAGCGCCGGCGAGCGTTCCGCCGGAAAGCCGCGCATCCCCCGCACCGCCACGGTGAATTTCAACACGGGACACAGACAGAAGATCCACCTCTTGCAGGTTGGTCGCCCCGTGTACGTCGGTGAGCGGCGCGCCGTCGCGATAGACTGCGGGGCCGGACCTGTCCTGTCGACTGCCTACATGGAACCCACGGAGGACAAGGCGCGGCTCATTGAGATCTTGGATATTCGCCTGAACGCCAGGGGCGAAGAATATGGCGTCGGCTGCATCGTTTGCAAATGTATCTGCAAAATCGCTTGCCGGCCGCACATCGTTTGCCGCCGGCCTGCGCCAGGCAACGTATTTTTGCGGCAAAGCGCGATTGGCGAGATTCGCCGGCGCGAATGCAGAGCTATCCGCACGGGCGGGCCCAACGTCTCCTGGCGCCTCCTCCCCCGTCGCCGGCGTAACGAAAGCTGCGCCAAGCAGGATTAAACGAAGACGTTTTAAGTTCAGTATCGGCATGACTGCGACCCTGTTTTTATTATGCCTTGCAAAACGCAAGCGCGAGGATAACGCAGCAGGGGATAAAATATCCTTTCGATAAAGCGCCCCCCGCTTGACAAATCAAGTTATAGCGCTGTCGAACAGGCCAAGATTTTGCGTGTTGAAATTCGTTATGCCTGGCAAGGCGTCCTGTATTTCCGTCGTATTCAAGCCAAACCAACTGGCAAACGTTGCTGCATACTGATCGACAGATGTTGTGGGAATAAGCCGGCCATTATTGGTATCAAGACTATGTCCTATCGCGGGCTCAGGGAAGCTGCCGATCATGCGGGCCCCGTCGACGGCGCCGCCAATCACGAAATGATGGCCGCCCCACCCATGGTCCGTTCCGTCCCGGTTCACGGTAAGCGTGCGCCCAAAATCGGACGCCGTAAACGCCGTAACCTCGTTTTGGACGCCAATTTCCGCAGTCGCATCATAGAAAGCCCTCATCGATCCGGCTATATTTGCATGAAGCTCCGGCATCGATTCAGCTTGATTTGAATGCGTATCAAAGCCGCCAGTGCTGACATAAAAGACCTGGCGACTCACACCCAAAATATCTCTTAATGCGATAATACGGGCGACAACGCTCAATTGGCGTCCGAGACGACTACTCGGAAATTCCGTCGTGAATGGAGCATCGGTTTCAAAAGCTTCGTCTAATAATTGATTAGCATCGATCGATCGGTCAAGCGTTCCGACAAAATCTCGCTGAATGAAATTCGAAACAGCCTGCCCCTCTGATCTTAAATGGGATTCGTATAGACCCGGAATTTCAGATGACCCATAAAGACTGTCACCGCCGATACCCTTGATTTGCGACGGACCGTTATTGCCAACCTGAAACTGGCTTGCGATCTCCCCTGACAAAAATACGGCGTTGCCGGAAACCGAGACCGCCGTAAAGGTTGCATCGGTGTTGGCGCCGGCTGCAAGGGTCATATCCGCAATTCGTCCGCCCCACCCGAACCGGGCGCCTTCAGGTTGAGACGCTTTCCAGACTGATTGCTGGTCATTATGAGAGAAAAGACGCGGCGGCAACGGCGCAGATTTACTGCGAAATTCTTCGCGGTTCACCGGCACGATAAGCGGGCCGACATTCGACACGACGGCTCCGTTCCCCGCTTCAATCAACTCATGGAGCGGTTCAAGTTCCGGCGGCAAAGCAAACTGTCGGCCGCCAAAATCAGAGGCGTTCGCAAGATTTAGCGGCAACAGGCGCTCACGCGTACGCGTCGATCCGCCTTCCAAACCTTGATACTCGGCAAACAAAGCCTGTCGAATATCGGCATATTGATTGTAATTGAATGTGTCATAAGGAATGACCGTATCGTGGCCATCCATACCGCCAGACAGAAAGACGCACACAAGCGCTCTGTATCCACTGGTGTCCGCTGCAAAGGCGTTAAGTCGTGCGAGGTCGTAGGCGAATCCTGCCGATCCGCCTAAAGAAAAAGCGGCTGCGGTTTTTAAAAATTGACGTCGTGTCGCGTTACCCATAATTTTTCCTTTAGCGCTGAACCACATAATCAGGCGCGGTCATAAAGAACAGTATAGCCGTTTGAACCCGGGTCTCATCTTGAGGGAAGTTATTCGTACCTTGTATGCTCTCAACCGCAGACAGAATACGCGCACGCGTCTGTGAACTTATCGAGCCATATGTCAAAATACGGTCGAGATGATCGACCAGGGCTGTCGGGTCGCTCGCCAAAGCGAGTTCAGCTGAATAGTCCGGAAAGAACGCCTCGTCAGAGACATTATCAAAAATGAATCGCTCCATAAAGTTCGCATACCCTGTTACACTGGAGGCTGTTGTGATTTGCAGTTCTGGCGCGACCAGGCCAGCAGCGCCGCTTTCACTGCCCGGGGAAACAAATCCAGGGCGGTAGAAGTTAAACACCGAAGGCGAACGGTACGCTTCCTGGTTAAGTCGGTCCGGACGCGCTGTATCTCGCATTACTCCAACAGCGTCTGTGCTGGTTTCAGTAACACCGAAAGCACGCGCCCAATGGGTGAAGCGTAGAACCGGCTCTCGAATTTTACCGAAATTAGGGTCACTCATATTCGCATCATCGCGCGCTTCAGTATCGAGAAGAACGGCGGCGACAACAGCACGCATGTCTCCGCGGGTTCCATCGCCGGCTGTGGCGCCGTTTGGCATCACGAAACTTCCGCTCGCAAAAGCATCGGCGACGCGTCCCACATAAGCAGCGCTTGGATTGCTGGTGACCAGCCGCTGAATCAACTGCTTTGAAATAAACGGCGCGGTATTGGGGTGGTTGAACAACGTATCAAGGGCGATGGAAATGCTCTCATTCCCGCCTGTATTTTCAGGGATGGTCGTTCCAAGAAAACTCTTAGATTCCGGCGAATGCTGCTCTTCAAACATGACCAGCGGCAGATATTGTGAATCAATTTCGTTTGGTCTGCCGAAGAAATTATCGCGTTCGGCCCAACTCAACCCTGTAAAGACTTTTGCAAGCTCGGTGACATCGACATTGTCATAGGTCTCGATCGCATTTCCGCCGCTATCAAGACGCAACTCGCCGTCCGGCTGAAGTTCAAGCAAGCCGATTGTAAAAAGCTGCATGATCTCACGAGCGTAATTTTCGTCGGGTACAACCTCGCCGTCCTCATCTGCTTTTTGGTTTTGCAGATAGGTGAGATAAATCGCCATCGCCGGGCTGTACGTAACATTTTCCAGGATCTGACGAAAATTAGAGAACGCGCCGGCGGACATGATGTCCATGTAATTCGCCATTGCGAAAGGCCGGCCCTCAATCTGCCCATCACGGTAAGAGACGACGAAAATCTGAGATAGGGCGTATCCCACTCTTTGGCGCAATTGGTCGTCGCTTATGATTGCACGGCTCCAGAACGCTTCGCCAAGTTCATTGCCGCCGATATCTTCGCCTGCGCCTTCCATAATGAGAATGTCTTGAAGAATAGATTCTTGAGGTTTCGCAAACTCCGCCTCCATCCATGCAGATAACCCCATTGTCGTCAGGGCGGAAATCTCATCTTCGTTTGCGCCAAACGTCGCTTGCGCTAAAAAACGCGACGCCTGCGTCTGGGAGACATTATCCGAAACAGGATTTGCCGGCGTCGCGCCGCCGCCGGCGCTGCTTCCACCGCCTTCGGAACCGCCGCCGCTGTCAAAGCAGCCCGCAAGGCTGAATAACGCGAAAAACGCGATCGCAACTCGCATAAAACACCCTTTAAAATACAACATAATTTCACCGCTCCACTGTGAGAAAAGGCTAAGCGAGATCGGTAAACGGAAGTGTAAAAAGGATGTGCAATTTAACTTAATCTGTCGCGCGAAAAGGCTGTGACAATCGAAAGGTCAGAACTGTGACTCCATGGGTTTGAAGAACACACGCTCTATGACGCGGCGACCGTTTTTCCGGCGCAATTGTACGATCACGTCGACGATCGATAAAATGTAATCTATTGTTTCAGACCGGCTAAGCCCAAGCCCTGCTTGCAAAATCATAAGCGCCAGCTGCTCAAGGGCGCCTTCGGGACTGTCCGCATGCACAGTGCTGATGGAGCCCGGGTGACCGGTGTTGATCGCCCTCAGGAAAGTCGACGCTTCCGGCCCGCGCACCTCGCCGAGGATGATTCGATCCGGCCGCAGACGTAATGCGGCTTGTAATAAATCGGTGACCTCAATCCGCGCCTCACCCATCACGCCCTTCACAGCGACAAGGTTCACGCTGTTTGGCTGGACCAGGCGCACCTCCCGGGAATCTTCTACGGTGACGATGCGCTCCCCGGCGTGCACCTCTCGCAGCAATGCGTTCAAGAGACTGGTTTTGCCCGTAGAGGTGCCGCCGGAAATCAGGATGGTTTTACGCGTTTTGACAGCGCTGGAGAGAAAAGCGTCGATATGGCGCCCCTTCAGCAACGCCGCAAGCTTTTGGTCTGCCTCAGACAGGCCGTCCGGCTTTTGGATCGCAACAGATTGAAAACCTTCGCGCCCTGCAAAGTCCGCAAGGTTAAGATCGGCGACCACGTGGCGGCGTATCGATAAAACCCAGCTGTCGCCGGCGGCCGGCGGCGCGACGATTTGCACCCGTTCTCCGCCCGGCAAAGTCGCGGCCAACAACGGATTTTCCCGATTCACCGCCTGATGGCTCACCCGGGCGATCTGGGTCGCCAGACGCTGCAGCAATTGATCCGTAATGGCAGGATCTTCAGCCCGGGTCATGGCGTCAGCGCCGGCGGTTTCAATCCAAACCTCGCCAGGTCGGTTCACCATGATTTCCATCGTGTCATGATCATGGAGCCACCTGGCGAACGGCTGTAAAAACGACTTTAGATAAACATCGCGGGCGTCGTCTTCATCAAGGGCGGCGGGACGGAGGATGGCTTCGCTCATCGGCGCCCCTATCGCGTCATTTCTGGAAAATAAAGATCCCTGGCGAGAAAGATCCGGATCTCCGCTCCCTGATCGACGGTGATCGTCGGGGGAATGTTGATTTGCTGAGACAAAGCTTCGGCGGCGACGGCCTCAGCCTGAGATGTCGAGCCGATGATGATCGCCGAATCTCCGGACTGAACCGCCGCATTGGCGCCGGCCCCCACAACCGACAGCAAAATGGCGGACCCGAAGCGTTGGAAGAAGTGGCGGTCAACATCGCCGGGAAGTCCGGCGCGGCCCAGCGTGTCCGTCGCAGGCGAGGCGAGCTCCACCGAAACCCCGTCGGGGCGCAACAATCGCGTCCAGATGACGAAGGCGCGGGACTCCCCGATGGCGAGACCGGATCTGTACTGACCGATCAGGCGGCTGCCCCGGGGAATAAGAATGCGCCGGCTGTCGAGGCTGCGCACGTCCTCGCTGACGACGGCCCGGGCGTAGCCGGGCAGATCGGAATTGATCGCCGTCTCCAACACCCCGGCGATGATCGTGCCCTGGGGCGCGACCCGGGAGGGATCTTCGATCATTGTGGCGCGCACCGGCTCAAGACCGCCGCCAGACACCCGGTTGGCGAACAGATCCGAGGCGGTAAGACCGTTGTCAGCGCCGGCGCCAGGCCCAGCCGCCCCATCGGCGGCGTCCGCTTCAGGCGGACGCGGACGGCTGTTGTCCACCACAAGAGCGGGAGAACGCAAGTTCGCTTTCGGCGGCAAATCCTGAGCCGCAGCGGGCGCGGCGCGCGCAGTTGACGGCGTGCGGGCGGCAGCGGCCATGCGCCGACGGGCGCTTTCCGCTTCGCTGCGCGCACGGGCGGCTTCGGTGCGGGCGGCGGCGACATCGGAGCGGGCTTGCTCCAGCTCAAGGCGCGTATCCCGGATGGCGTCGTCGACGGAGGCTTGTCGCCGCCCATCGCTCATCTGAGTAAAGACAAATACGCCAAGCATGGCGAGGGCTGCAAGACCGCCAATCATGCCCATGGCGTCGCCCCCGTCCCGGGCGACCTTCGGCATCGCGGCGGCGGTGAGCGCCTCCATCGTAGCATCGGGCGCCTCCTGACGGGGGTCTCGATCGCTTGAGCGCATCATCGCCGCGCCTCCCCCTTGCCGCCGAACACCTTGCCGAAAAGACCGCGCCGCTCCGGGCGCGGCGTCGGCGCGTCGGGTCCGGGGTCTACGGGGGTGAAGGCCTCGTTGTAAATCACTGTGGTGAGGTCGCCGAGGCGCAGCAAAAACCGCTCCGCCACGCGATCAACCACGATATAATCGCCGATAAACCCATGATTGACCACACTCTCCGCGCCATCGCCGCGTATCAAAAAAATCGCAGGCGTCGGCGTGGAGGATGGCCATTGGAAATAGGTGGAGCGTCCATCGTCAAAAATCCGGGAGGGAATGATCTCGCGCGCGCCGGTGTAGGTATAGTTCTTATTGACATCGGCGGGCTCGACAACCGTGGGCTTGTCGATGCGCAACTCTGCCTTCACATCAACCTCCGGCTCTATCGGCTCAGGATCTTTCGGATAGTTAAAGCGTAAAACAAAGATCATGTCGCTCAGGGCGGCGTCAACGGCGCTTTGTGCATCAAGGGCGAAGGTGTAGCGGCGCATCGTGGTGACGACGGTCATGTTTGTCGGCAAGGCGCGGTCGATGGGCTTTAAAAACACCACATCCCCGCGCCGGTTCGGCGTCACCTGCCAGGACACCGAATCGCCAATGGCGACGTTTTCTATGGTTTCATCATCATTGAACTCAATCGCCATCTGAAACCCGAAATGCCCGGTAAGCGGAATTACGGCGTTTTGTGTGTACGCGACGGTGCGAATGCGCGGGTCCGTGCGCGCTTCTCCCGGCATCGGCGTTAAGCATAACAACAACAATGCAAGCGCGATCCGGGTCATGTAAGACGGCCCCCCGCCCCGAGGCGTTCCCCGAAGGCGCGGTAACGCTGGCGCGTGCGCCGCCCGGCGAGGGCCACTGTTGGATCGGAGGATACGCCGAGGTTCGGGCTTTGCGCCATTGCACGCGTGCGCCCCTGGGCGGCGACGGCGGCGCTGCGATCCGCTGCGACGACAATATCGGCGATACGGCCGTTGTCATTGGCGGCGCGCTCGGCGGGCGACGCGAAGGGTTGCGGCGCGCCCGCATCCCTGGCGCCGCCAATACGGCCCGCCGGCAAACGCCAACCGCCGGTGAGGTGAGCGCACATGCGGAAAATCTGCACAGTCAGTATAGAGAAAATAACCATGATAACAGCAAGAAGAAAAACGGGTTGCGGGTTCGCATCGCCCATGACCCGGGCCTCCGCAATAACACGCACCAAAGGCTCGGCCGCATGCAATACGCCAGCGGTGAGCGCAAGAGCGAATACCGGCGTTAAAGCATAAAGCGCCAGCGTACGCAGCCAGCCTTCAAACAGGCCCCGGGTTGCGGAAAACAGCGCCATAACAATCAGAACCGGCCCGATTGCAAGTAAAAGGCCCAGCAGGATCTTGGTGATGACCAAAACGCCGACAGTGGACAGCGCCAGGGCGACGCCGCTGAACCATAAAAGGTTGGTAAGCCCTGCAAATCCCGGAAGCGCCATTTGCGCTTCGGCGACAGGCGGGACCGCAGAGGGGACCGCATCCGGCCTTTGCGCCGCCGCAGCCCCGGTATCGCTGGCCAGAGCGATGATATCGCGTAAAACAAGATCAAGACGGGTGAAGACCTCGCGCGCGCCCTGGCCGCCGGGAGCCTCGCCGATCATCAGCGCCGCCAGCTCCCCCGCCCCGCCGTAAACAAGGTCGAAGAACAGGACCTGATAGGCGTCCCAGCGCGTCGCCAATGTCAGTACAAGACCAATGACGACGACCTTGGGGGCGAGACCGGACAGGCTGACGCCGCCGCGCCCCATCATCAATTGCAGACCGTAAAAGGCGATATAAATCGTCAGCGCGGCGGTGAGCACAGGCTCTAAAAAGCCGAATGGCCCAAACAGCGATCCGTAGGTTGCTTCGACATAATAAGCGATTTGACAATCGACTTGATCGAGCAACGGCGAGACAAGGCCATCGCGAGGATCTATGGGGGCGCAGGCGGAGGAGATCATGCCGCTTTCTCCTGCGCACGGCGGCGCGTCAAGCCGAACCGCTCCGCTTCCCGCTCCAGAAAATAGGGCAGCCAAGCCGCCGGATCATCGCCGGTTTGGGCGCGCAGACGATCAAGCTCCCGCACGCTGGTCTCACGGCCGGAAAGAATTTTGAGAACGCCCGGCATAGCGCTGAGATCGAGGCGGACAACGACGCTGCGTCCGCCTTTTTTGATCAAAATACAGCGGGACTGTTCCGGCAAAGACTTTACAATATCGAACTCGTGGGCCGACAGGCCGAAGCCGCCGCGATAATCGGTCTCTTGCGCCCTTGGGTTCGGCAAAAACATCTGTACGGCGGTCTGCTCGGTAATCGTCGCGGCGATGCGGCTGTCGAGGGCGTCCCGCGCTGACTGCGTGACGAAGCCCACTACGCCGTTGCGTTTACGGATGGTTTTTAGCCAATCCTTCAGACGATGACTGAACGTCTCATCATCAAGGGCCTTCCAGCCCTCGTCAATCACGATAATCGTCTTGGCGCCGTCGAGGCGCTGTTCGACGCGATGGAACAAATACATCATCGCCGGCGCCCTTAAATCCGGCGCCTCCAACAGCTCCGTCATATCGAAGCCGATCACCGGCGCGTCGATGCGAATCTCATCGGCAGGGTTGTCGAACAACCAGGCGTGCTCCCCCTGCCCGTGCCATCGCGCCATGCGGGCGGCGAGACCGCCGGCGCCCGGCCGGCTCGCCCCGCTCAACAATTCGGCGAAATAACGAAGGCGGCGCAAGGCGGGGTCCTGCTCGAAATTGCTGTCGACGGCGTCGGCGATGATCGCCTGTTCTTCCGGACTGAGATCATATCCCGGCGCCGCGGCGAGACAGGCGATAAAGCTGCGCAAGAACGCCCGGTTCGCCGGCGTGTCTTCGATCGCCAACGGATTGAGACCGCTGGGCGCGCCCTGGCGCAACACATCGTAATGGCCCCCGATGGCGCGCAGAAAAATCTCCGCCCCGCGGTCCTTGTCGAAAAACACCGTCCGGGTCTTAAGCTTGCGCGCCTGGGCCAACAGAAAATTCAACACCACGGTCTTGCCGGTGCCGGAAGGGCCGACGGCGACGAAATTGCCAAGATCCCCTTCATGAAAATCGAAATAGTAGGGCGTGGAGGACGTGGTCTCAAACGCCGTCACCGGCGCGCCCCAATAATTGTCGCGCGGCTTTCCGATCGGGAAGCCGTGCATGGAGCTGAGGCCGGCGAAGTTCGTGGTGGAGATCATCGCCTTGCGCGCCGCGTAGGCCTCATTGCCCGGAAATTGCGCCCAGAACGCAGGCTCCAAATTCATCTCTTCGCGTACGGACAGGGCGCCGATGTCGGCGAGCCCGGCTTGCACCTGCGCGGCGGCGTCATCAAGCTCCACGGCGCTCACGGCCCTTGGCATGACGGTCATGTGGTGTTCGCCAAACCCGGCGCCGCCGGAGGCCGCATCGTCTTTCGCCTGCTGAAGCCCGCGTTTCAAGGTCATGGTATCGTCATCGGCGGCCCTTAAACGCCGCAGCGCCAGATCGATCCGCTCCTGGGCCGCCTGTCGGTCGACAAAGGAGAAGCTTTCGGAGATCACAAGTTCATGGGGAATGCGCAGCAAATTGTCGATGACGCCGGGCGTCGTCACGGAGGGGTAATCCTTCACCGACAAGACCGTCGCCAAACGCCGGTCCGCCTCCGCCGCGCCGCGCTGCTCCAACGTATCGAGACCGAAGGATGTTCGCTTATACGGAATATAATCCCCACAGTCCCCACCCGGAACGAGAACCGGCTGCAAGTCCCCGTTATAGAGCAAGGACAGCATCTCCAACGGCTCCGAACACATCCCCGCCGCGCCGTCATAACATTCCAACAATCGCGGTCCATAAGCCTGGAGCGAGGCGGCAAGCCCTTCCCGCGCGCCGTTTAACACGCGCACAGCCTCGGCGTACCGGGCCTTCGTTTTCCGTTTTCGCGCACCGCTGAGGCGATTTAAAAACCCGCGTCGTCCCGAGGCAGGCCGATAAACAAGGGTGAGAAACAGATCGTTAACGAACAGTTTTTTTTCAGACAGCGCCCCGCGCCACTGACGGTCGATCGCCGATGTGACAGGATCTGGAAAAGCGCCGTCTAAAGCAACATCGGCCCGGCGGCGGACAATATGGTGGTAAAGCGTAAACTGGCTGTTGTTGATCGCCCGCAGCATCGTATCGCGTATGGCGAGACGATGGTTCAGCTCCTCCGTATCGGCTGTTTCAAAGGCGAACCCTTGCACATGGAGCCCTTGCATCAGCGCCCCGTCGCGCAGCAACAGCGTCGCCTTGTTCAAATGACGGGCATAGGGCAGACGCGCGCCCACCTTGTGCTCCCGGCGCGCCAGACGGGCCGGGCCCTTGCTTTTATAGGATCTCTTCACACGCTTTGACACAAGGGTCCGCCTCTTACGGCATGTAACTGTTGCAACGCCAGAACGAGAAATTCCGCACCCGGGCGCAGCGGCTGGTCTTGGCGATCCAGATGTCGAAAATACGCGGATCGTGGAGGCAAGCGAGATACCCCGCCGCATGCAGAATCAGCGCCGCCAACAATGACCAACCGGATCGGGTGATAAGAAACAGTTCTGTCGTCACCACAAGGTTGATCACAAAAAAGTTATAGGTGACCCCGGCGAACATTTGCGGCTGGGTAAGCGCGCGAAACACCGGGCTGGCGGCCAGAGGCTCCATTGCTTCATCCCCCCGCCGCCGCGCGAATGCCCGCCACGATCGAAGTTGCGCCGAACAGGATGAAACATCCAAGCACCACCGTGATCCCGTAACGCCAGTTCAGCCGTCCCGTGAGCATCATCATGCCGACGGCCGCCACGGCGATCACCGCCGCGGTCGTCGCCACATTGCCCATCAACGTGCCTTGCAGCCAATCCATAGCCGCAATGATCGGCCCCGCCCCTTGCGGGTCCGCGCCGACAGTTTGCGCCGCCGCCTGCGACGGCGCCCCAACGGCGCCCGCAACGCCGCATATCACCGCGCCGCACTTTTTTAAAAAGGAGTGATTGTGTTGTCCAACCATATGCTTACGCCCAACATCCGGACTTAATTAACCATAAACGCAGCCCAGCTTAAGTGGGCCACAGGCGAATTAAGATCGGATTAACCTGCAAAGAAGGACAGCACTGTCTCTGTGACAATTTTAGCCGCAACAGCTAAGCGTAGGCGCGTTTAACGGCGATGGGCTCGCGCACCTTGTGGGCTTTGTGGAATTGCCGAATTTTCTGGATGATCGCCTCGGAAAGCGTGTTGCCCGCGGCGAGCACAAGCGCGTCTTCCTCCGTCATCACAGCTTCGACAAGCTCGTCGCCTTCCTGAAGTTCCGCCAAGCTTATCTTTTTTACAAGGTCGCCCGTGGCTTCAGCCTCATCGCGCTGTTTGTCGAATGTCGCACGCAAACGCGACAGAAGCGCGCGATCGAAGACGCCGTCAAATTTCTCAAGCTCTTCAAAAGCGATTTTCGGCGGCGTCTTATCCGACGTGATGCCGGACAGTTCCGTCAAAATACGCAACACCCGTGCGGTCACAGGAATGTCCTCGCCGCCGACATCGTCGCCTGGAAAACCGGAGCCGTCATAATTTTTATTTTGATAGCCGATCGCCTCGGCGACGCCCTCCATACGGGGGATATTGGAGATGAGGTTGCGCGCAGTTTCCGGAGCCTGCTGAAGAATTTCCCGTTCAGCTTCCGTTAAAGGCTCGCCGGCGGTTTGCTTCACAACGACATCCCGGGGCAGCAAGGCTTTACCCAGCGGCGACAACATCGTCGCCATATCGAGCTGCCAGGCGTCCACCCCTTCAATCTCGCCGCCAATCGCCCGCGCCCAGCCCCGCATGCGCGTCGTCTCCCGAAACGTATCCGGATCGATAGCCGTCAGCACATCCACCAGGACTTTAACACTGCCGGCGAGGGTCGCTTCCAAAAGCTCCCGCTCGGCCGTCACCAGCTTGTATTGACGCATCGCGTCCTTGACCGCCTCGGCGATGTCTTCCTGGGAGCAGGGCTTCGTTAAAAACCGAAAGATGCCGCCATCGTTCACCGCTTTTGACGCGGTGCCCTGATCGGCGTTGCCGGTGAGCATCATGCGGGTGGACAGGGGGCTGCGCTTTTTGACTTCTTTCAAAAAGGTGACGCCGTCGACGCCGGGCATATTCTGATCACTGACGACAACGGCGAACGGGCCCTTTTCCTTCAAAACCTTAAGGCCGACCTCCGCGCCTTCGGCCGTCTCCAGCGCGAAGGTTTTGCGCAGGCCCCGTTTAAAGGCGCTGAGCACCCGCGGGTCGTCGTCGACGAATAAAACCTTGTCTGTCATGCCGCCCGCGCTGTTTCTATGAGGTCGAAACACTCTTCACGCCACTTCTCAAGGTCGGCGTCAGAGACCTCCACCCCGCCCTCGGGCGTCCCGCCGAGAACATCCGCATAGACGGCGCCGGCGAGACGCCGCGCGGCGCTGAGGTAAAGAATCATGTCGCGGCGCAAGGGGTCGTCCGCCGCTTCGCCCGATAAAATATCCGTTAAAATATGCGGTGCCCCCCACAATGTGGCGAGATAAGCCGGCGCCGCGCGCTTGTCATCCGCCGTGAGACAAGCGCCGCCCTGGGTGTAAGCGACAAGGTCACCAAGAAAACAGCACAGCCCGGCGGCGAAAGCGAGGGTCTGATCCTTTGCACTGGCGCCTTCCAGAGCTGAAATTCGTTTGCACACAAGACCTGTTAAATAACTTAGGTCCACAAGCTCGGTGTATTCGGAGGCTTTCTCTTCATTGATGAGAGGAATCGAAAACCGGCCCTGCTTCGCCAGATCCTGAAAGACATCGATATCCAGCATTTTTGAAGCCTGGGAAGGGCAAAACACCGTCGCGCCTACGCCGAAGTAAGTCGAGTTGGTCAGTTGGAGCGCTTTCAAAGACATGCCGGGGTCCCGAGCGATCAGGCTGGATGTGATGTCGATCGTAATCTGCTCCTGCTTCAAAGCGGCGTTCAGGGCGTTTCGCTGCTGCGCCGGCGTTGGCAAACAACGCAGACCCGATATCGCGCATACAGCGCCTTTCGACAAAAGCGCCTGTAACGACAAGGTGCGCCGCAGCGTATCGGCCAGAACATCGGCGTCGCAGGGCTTGGAGAAGAACTGGTGGCTGGGCCCTACGGCGCGATACGTGGTGTCGCGGTCGGCCTGTCCTGATAAAACAAATCGCACCGTATAGGGATAGTTTTTCGAAACTGCTTCCAGCAGTTCCGCACCATCCATTTCCGGCATCCGCATGTCGGATATAACGACATCCACAGGCTCTTGGGCCAAAAGCTCCAACGCCTCAGCGCCGCTCGCGGCGAATTGCATGTTCCACTCTTTACGCATGGACCGCAAAGACCGACGCAAGCCTTGCAGCACGTTGGTTTCGTCATCTACGAAAAGCACATTGATCGCCATTACGCCGCCTCCGTCGCCGTCGCCCCTTGGTCAAAGGGCAATTGTATAATGAAAGTGGTTCCTTTTCCGACCTCGCTTTCAAAGCTCAAACGACCGCCATGCTTCTGGGTGACGATGGAATAGCATAGGGACAAGCCCTGGCCTGTGCCGCGCCCCACTTCCTTTGTTGTGAAAAACGGATCAAAAATCTTTTTTGCATTCGCTTCGGAAATCCCGCACCCCGTGTCGCTGATCCGCACCTCTGCAAAGCCGTCGATCTGCTTTGTTTGAATACGTATTTTATTACTTGATGCATCTTGTTTATCTTCAATCGCATGGGCGGCGTTTACGATGAGATTTAGGATCACCTGGTTCAACTCTCCGGGCAGACAGGGCACCATTGGTAAATCTTTGTCGAAATCAGTTTCAAGGTTCGCCACATATTTCCACTGATTGCGGCAAACAGTGGAGGTGGTTTCAATCGCATCATTCAGATCGATCAATGCTTTTTCCTCTACGCCTGGGTGCGCGAAAGACTTAATGGCGGCGACGATCTTGGCGATCTGCGCAAGCCCCTCCAGAGCATGTTCCGACGCGCTCGGGGCCTCCTCCATCAAAAACTCAAGATCGATCTCATCTTCGCACGCGCGTATACTCATACACAAATCTTTATGGGTAGGGCTTTCTTCAACAGCTTTTACCAGAGCGGCGTATTTCTCAAGAATGGTCTCAAGATCGCCGACAGCCTCCGCCAAAAACTTTACATTGTCCGTTACATATTGGACGGGCGTATTGATTTCATGGGCGATGCCGCTCGCCAGCGTACCAAGAGATTCAAGCTTCTGGGCTTGGCCAAGTTCATTCTGCATGATGGCTTTTTGCTTGTCGGCCTCATGGCGTTCGGTGATATCGCGGCAAATCCAAACTGTGTCGCGCTGTGCATTTTCCTGCAACATGGCGACAGCAACCTCTAGTGGAAAATGATCGCCTGTTTTGCGCACGCCCGTTACGCCATCGCTGGTGTGTGATGCGGGTTCATTTTCACAAGACGTAATAGTCTGCCAATGCGCACGCCCCTCCTCCGACACCAGATCGAATATATTGACGCCCATAAGTTCTTCGCCTTCATAAGCGAAAATCTCTCGAGCCGCAGCGTTCGCCTCTAAAATCACGCCGCCCCCGTCAATGTGAAAAATACCAGCCAGCGTATGATTGATGATCGCCTCAAGCTTTGAGGATTTTTTTGTCAATGTGTCGGCCAGTTTTACAAGGCTTTGATTGCTTGAAAAAAGCTCCAGGCTTTTCTCCTCCAGCAAACGTTCAGCCTCGCGTCGCGCTTTTTGCTCACGCTCAAGACGTTTTACGGCAACCTCAGGAGACACCATTACGCCGCCCTCTTCAATTGAAACTCAGCAGATGTTCCGTCCTCAGCGCCGGCAGTACGGCGCAGAACGGCGCCTGCGCCGAAATATTCTATGCATCCTGCGATGAGGCCTTCGGCGACATCTGCAAACGGACGATCCGAAGAGTATTTGATAACCATCTCTCCGTCGCTGATGCGTTCACACAGAACATCGGGAACTTTAGCGTTTGGATAAAGCTTTTTCACCTCGACATGAATGTGGTCATGCACTTTTTCAAGAAAGGCGAATGCATCAGGTACATCTTTAATATATTCCGGATGCGCCTGGCCGAGTTTTGAGAACAGGTAAAATCCAAATGCCCGCACCAACGCGGGAACGTCCGTTTCGGTGCGCCGGCTTAGCGCGCTGACAAGCGCAAGGATTTCGCCGTGATCGTAATCGCCGACGGTCGTGTAGGCGCCGCCGGAGGGAATATCGACATCGTCGAGTATCGCTTCCATCAATTCCGGCGAGAACTTTTCATCGATCATATTGGCGAATTCGGTAAAAATCACACCCTTCATAATCGCCTCCTCCTTGCAAGCCCTCGGGCCGACCCGCCCTTATGCGTTTTAAAATAGACTCGCTAAAATTTTAATTTAATCCCTATTTGGGGACTGCGCCGCACCGTCTTGTTTGATTTATATGCTGACATAAACGGATATGAGCGGAGACAAGTATGCTGGAGCAAAGTAAACCAACCGAAAATATACAAGCTGAAGTTGTTTTTTCACATAATTCCGAAGCAGAACATGACAATTACGCCGAAAAACAGCTCGCCCCTATTTTGTTCGTTGACGATGAATTAAGAGTGCTCGTCAGCCTTAAGAGAAAATTAAGGAAACAGTTTCAGATCGAGTGTGCGGACAATGCCGAAGAGGCCCTGTCGCAACTGAAGAGCGGGGCGCAATACGCTGCAATCGTCAGCGATTTACGTATGCCGTCTATGGGCGGGATCGCTTTTCTAAGACAAGCGCGCGCTCTTGCGCCGGAAACAGTACTTTTAATCCTGACCGGCGCGGAAGACCATAATGCCGCATTGGACGCGGTTAATGATGTCGGGGTTTTCAAATACCTTCAAAAACCTTGTCCAGACGATGCGCTAAGGCATGCGTTGATGCAAGCGTGCGCGTGTTACCGCAAAAATCTCTATCGGCGCGTCACCGATCGCGACCTCAAGCATTTGGACGAGATGAAGTCCAACTTTCTGGCGACCGTCAATCATGAATTGAGAACGCCGCTTAATCATATTATCGGCATGTCCGAATACCTTCTGTATGAAAATAAAATAGACCCCTCCACCCTGAAGACCTTCTTACGCAATATTGCTGAAAGCGGGCATGGTTTGCGAAAGATGATTGAAACCTTATTGCAACTGGCCAATGCACAAAAAGAATCAAAGTCAGCCGTAGCAACGCCGGTCTTAGCGGCGGACCTTATCAGCATGGCGGCGACCTATGCGGTGCCGCTGTGCGAAGCCCAGGACCTCGCTTTCGGGTTAAGGCCCATGCACGTCAATGCCCATGTTTTGGCCGATTACGGTGTGATGGACAGCGCGCTTCAGCATATCATCGACAACGCCGTCAAATTCAACGAGGCGAAAGGGCGTGTCGACATCGACGCGGATACGGATGGGAAAAGCGTTTTCATACGAATTTCAGATTCCGGGATCGGCATGTCGCCAAAAGACATCCAACAGGCCGCGGAGATATTCTGGCAAGCCGACAGCGGGCTTGCACGTCGGCATGGAGGCCTTGGCGTCGGGCTGACGCTTGCGCGCGGCCTAATCGAAAGCCAGGGCGGGCGATTGACGATGGAGACGAACCCTTCAGGCGGACTCACGGCTACGATCGCCTTGCCGGTTTTTTTAAGCGTATCGGAATCTCAGCCAAAGACCTTTTAGAGTGCGCCGCAATAAACCGTACTTGGACGACGTGCTTTAGATCTTTGTTTTCATACCTGTCTTTTACGAAAAAGCCGGTATCCGCTTTTGCGCGACACGCGCTAAACCGGCGTGACGGCTGGCGATGCGATGATGAGCTTTAAAAGCTCCGACTGGCGTGAGGTCTCGGTTTTGGAAAAAATCTGCTTTAGATATGTACGCGCCGTGCTGACTGTGACGCTGGCGGTTGCCGCCGCCTCCTCAACCCTCAGGCCAAGGGCGAGCGCGCGGGCGATTGCAGCTTCCGATTTGGTAAGCGCGTAAAGACGGGCGATTTGCTCCTCAGACGGAACAGGCCTTGTTTCAGGGTCGGATATAAACAACGCGACAAGCTTCTGCGCTCCGCCTTCGCCCGATGCGTCAAGAGGCGTTGCAAAAACAGATAAGGGGCGGCGCAACGATGGGCGCGATACGGACAGAGCAAACGTATCGCATGCCGGGTCCGATAATGGCGAGGCTGCTTGACGCACAGCATCCATCAACCGTTTGGTTTCATCCGTTGCGCTCGTGCGGCATATCTGCGTAGACGAGAGAACCAATCCATCGCCCTCCGCCAACATGGCGGCCGCGCTGGTGTTGGTGAATGCGACACGTCCTTTCTCATCAACAACAACAACGCCAAGGGCGAGGCGATTTAGCGCTGCAACGCCGATCTTGGTCACAAGGTCGTTTGAAGACGTGTTTTGTGTGGCGCTATCGTCAGCGGCGGCTATGGCCGCCTCAATCCCTCCTGCCAGTAAATCGATATCGCACGGTTTCGTGTAGTATCGAAAAACATCCGTTTCGTTTAACGCATAGAGGGCTGACTGCAGGTCCGGCGACCCTGTGAGTATCAGGCATGGCGTGTCGCATCGTTCACGGACCGCTTTGACAAGCTCCAGGCCTGACATCTCCGGCATGCGCATGTCGGTGACCAAAACATCGAAATGCGTGTGCAGACACGTTTGCAGAGCCTCCTTCGGATTTGTGAAGTAAGCAACGTCCCAGTTTTTCCGCAAACGACCGAGGCCGCGGCGAATTCCCGCCAGAACAGCAGCTTCATCATCGACAAAGCCGATCTTGTGCGCCGAGATTGACATGGGGTTATTTTGAAAAAAAAAGTTAGAGATCGCTTAAATTAATAATTTACAGCGGTGCAAAGCGCTTGAGCGCCTAAAGCATTTCCAGGCCAAGTGTGTACGGTTGGCCGTCCGGAAATGCGAAAAAATAAAGACTTAAAGCGCCTCTCTGATTCCGATTGAAGAAGAGACGCTTTAAAACCATTAAACCGCAGGCGTGAAAAGCCGCACGCGATATCAAAGGCGGCGAACCTTATTTCGCCGCCAAACAGAAAGTTTTATAGGTCAACGCAACGCTTCAAAATCTCATATCTTGCGAAGCGCGCGCCAGATAAAACGTACTTAGAGCACGTCTCGTTCAATCGGATTCGCACGGGCGTACTCTAAATCTTTGTTTTGACGGTCGAACAAGTGTTCGACCTTTTGCACAAAAACCGGCATCCGCTTTTGCGCGACACGCTTTAAAAACGCACAGCATAACTCTTCGTCAGTCGAGAGTATCGACGATCTCTCCAACGCCATACCGATACGGATCAACCGCCGGCAGATCGAACTCTTGGGAAAGCTTGTCCAAATACTGGCGAGCGGCGGCCTCTTCCAACTTTGCTGTGTTGATTGACAATCCAACGAATTTTACATTCTTGTTTGTCAGCTTCGCTTGCTGCAGGTTTAAATCCATGCAGTCTTGAAGGTCTGGGATCGGATACGCCTCCAACCCGCGCATATGCTGTCTTGTGGGCTCGTGGCACAGCACCAGAGCGTCAGGCTGCGCTCCATGGAGCAAGCCTAAGGATACGCCTGCAAAAGACGGGTGAAACAATGACCCTTGTCCCTCGATGATGTCCCAGTGATCCGCATCGTTGGAGGGCGACATCGCTTCAATGACGCCGGATATGAAGTCGGCGGGAACAGCGTCCACGCTCATCCCGCTCGCCCCGATCAAAATGCCCGTTTGTCCTGTTGCGCGAAAATCCACATCAACGCCCCGCGCCCGCAGGTCTTTTTCCAACGCCAACGCCGTATACATTTTCCCGCATGAACAGTCCGTTCCCACCGGCAGCAGGCGCTTGCCCGAGCGCTTGGCGCCGTCGCCGACAGGAAGCTCGCCATAGGGGTGACGCACATCAAAAATACGGCGCCCTTTTTCTTCCGCGGTTTGTCTCAAAACCTCAATATCTGCGAGCTTGTTGTGCAAACCGGCAGCGAGATCCATGCCGAGGTTCAGCGCATCCTGCAGAACGCCGATCCATGCTTCGCTGACGACGCCGCCGCGATTGGCGACGCCGACAACAAGGGTCCGGGCCCCTGCGTCATAGGCCTGCTCAACGGTCATTTCCCTCAGACCAAGATCTGCATTGCACCCCTCAAGGCTCAACTGCGCAACGCACGCATCCGGACGCCAATCAAGAACGCCGCGGGCTGTTTTCGCCGCAAGATCATCCTTCGCGTCGCCCAGGAACAAAAGGTATGGTTTTTCGATGTGAAACATAAAAGCCTTCTTACTGCATGCT
>JBCDBL010000024.1:0-36777 GCA_039183635.1 Pseudomonadota bacterium | reverse complement strand
TGCTCGTTTAACGCCGCTGGGTCGAGAACGGATAGTGAAGATGATGCTGAGCGGGCAAGACGCCGCAGGCCGCCGCCCGCGCCGCAGGCGTTTGCCCGCGGACGGCGCGCAAATGGCTGGCGCGTTATAAGGTGCAAGGCGTTCGCCAAAGCCTGTCGCGATCTGAAGACCAAGCACATCAGAACAAAACCGTACACGCCCAAAACCAACGGCAAGGCCGAACGCTTCATCCAGACCGCACCCAGAGAATGGGCTTACGCCCGTGCGTACAACACCTCAGATGAACGCGCCGCCGACTTGCCCTTATGGTCGCACCTTTATAATTGGCATCGACCCCATGGCGGCATTAAAGACAAAACGCCAATCTCTCGACTAGGCTTAAATCGGGACAACCTGTTGAGGCGCCACAGCTAGACTTTGGCGATGTTGATGATCTGCGGCGAGGTGTATTCATAAAATCCTTCGACCGCATTCTCGACGCCGACGCCCGACTGTTTGGCGCCGCGCAGCGGAATGTTCGGCCCGAGAATCATGTGCTGATTCACCCAGACCGTGCCTGAATCGAGACGCCGCGCAATCTCTGTCGCACGCTGCGTGTCGGAGGACCATACCGATGCGCCGAGGCCGTAGGAGGAGGTATTCGCACGTTCTATGACATCCTCAATGTCGGTATAGCGAATAACCGGCAGGACGGGGCCGAACGCCTCCTCGTCGACGAGCGGCGAGCCCTCGCGAACATTGCTGACAATGGTCGGTTTGATGAAATAGCCCTTCTCTCCGAGCCTCTCGCCGCCGGTCAGAATATCCCCCTCGCCCTTCTTTACAGCGTCGATGAGAGACAGAACCTTTTCAAACTGCATTTTGTTTTGCAGCGGCCCCATGCGCACGCCGTCCTGCATGCCGTCGCCGACGGTCACCTTTTCCGCAAGCGCCGCCAGCCTGGCGCAGACATCGTCATAGATGTCGTCATGGACATAGAGCCGTTTGATCGCAACACACACCTGACCGGCGTTGGAGAAGGCGAAGGCGTAAAGTCTCGGGGCGACGACGTCGAGATCGACATCCGCCAAAACGATTGCAGCGTCGTTGCCGCCAAGCTCAAGCGTCAACCGTTTTAGCGTGTCCGCACCGCTGCGCATGATCGCTTTGCCGGTCGCCGTCGACCCGGTAAAGCTTATTTTCGCGATCTCAGCATGCGACGTGATCAACGGGCCGAGATTATTGTTGTCGGATAATATTTGAACGACGCCTTTGGGGACAACGCCCTGTATCAACGCGCCGAACCTCAACGCCGTCAGCGACGTCGTGGGCGCCGGCTTCAAAATGAACGCGTTGCCCGCCAAAATCGCCGGAGCGAGTTTATAAACGGCGATCATAAACGGGTAATTCCAGGGCACGATCCCCGCGACGACGCCGAGCGGCTTGCGATGCTCTTCAACCCGCTGCCTTTCATTGTCCTCGACGACGCGTACGGGCAACTCAAGGGAAGCGTAATAGCGCGTGTAGTATTCGGCGCCGGAAATTTCCGCTAACGCATCGAACAAGGGCTTGCCCTGTTCCTGCACAAGCAGTTTCGCCAATTCTTCTTTATGGTCTTTAATAACATCTGCAATGGCGACCAGGGTTTCTTGGCGCTTGGCGTATGGCGTTGCGGCCCAAAGCAGCTGGGCCTTGCGCGCGGCCTTTACGGCGACGTCAAGATCCGCTTCTTCCGCTAGAGGGCAGGCTGCAATCACCTCCTCCGTCGCCGGGTTGACGACGGGAAACGAGCGTTCCGTTTCAATCAGTTGACCGTCAATGAGTAAGCTGTAATCGGGCATCTTCGCGTTCCCTCACCGTCATTTTCTTTACAGTCGGTATTTCTACTATATAGTAAGTTCGTGGTCCACATGCTATCGTTTAGACCTGCGGCCAACAAACTTCTAAACAAACATAACCGTTAAGGATAACGCCCGTTTCGGTCCATCTGACGCCATGAACACGATCTGCCGCACCGTCATCAATCCAGAGAAAACTGCGTTTCAGCTTTTAGGGGGTGCGGCGCTCTCCTATGACGAACTGGAAGACGCTTCCCTCCGGACCGCAAACTGGTTTCGCAGCCTCGGCCTAAAAAGAGGAGATCATATCGCCTTCATGCTGGAAAACCGGTGCGAATTGGTTTCACTTTGCTGGGCTGCGCAAAGGTGCGGTCTTTATTACACGCTGATCGCTTCACACCTGAAAGCCGACGAAGCCGCCTATATCACTGACAATTGCGATGCCATCCTTGTCGCGACAAGCCCGCGTTTTGCGGATATGTGGCGCGGTCTCAAAACGCGGCTTGACCGCGTACGTCACTGGGTCAACGTCGAGGGCGAACAAGACGGCTTTTTAAGCCTTGAGGCGAATGCAGAAAATTATCCGTCCACCCCGTCGGAGGAGGAGTATGAAGGCTCTTCCATGCTGTATTCGTCCGGCACCACCGGCAAACCCAAAGGCGTCATACGGCCTACAAACGCGACACCGTTCGGTCAGGAACGCTTAAGTCCAATCTACCAGGACTATTACGGCATGGACGAGACGACCGTCTACCTATCGCCAGCGCCGCTTTACCATGCGGCGCCTCTGCGCTGCGTCATGGCCATCCACCGGATCGGCGGCACAGTCTTAGCCATGGAGAAGTTCGACGCCGAACGCATGCTCGCGGCGGTGGAGCGTTATCAGGTGACGCATGTGCAACTGGTGCCGACGATGATGCGCCGTCTCGTTGATTTGCCGGACAACATCCGCGAAAAATACGATCTATCCAGCCTGAAAATCATTGTACACGCCGCAGCGCCTTGCCCGATCGATCTGAAACAAACCGCGATTAATTGGTTCGGGCCGATCGTATGTGAATATTATGGCAGTACCGAAGGCGTCGGCGTTACCTATATCACCAGCGAAGAATGGCTCTCTCGTAAAGGCTCGGTCGGCCGCGCCATTATCGGGGAGCCGCATATTATCGGCAAAGACGGATCGGAACTACCGGCGGGCGAGGTCGGCGAGATCTATTTCGCCAATGGCCCGGCTTTCGAATATTACAACGATCCTGAAAAAACGGCGGCGGCGGCGAATGCGCAAGGCTGGGTCACCCTCGGCGATATCGGCAGCCTGGACGAGGATGGGTATTTGTACTTGACTGACCGCAAGTCCTTCACGATCAATTCCGGCGGGGTCAATATATATCCGAAGGAAATCGAAGATATTCTTCGCGCCCATGAGGACGTCGCAGACGTCGCCGTCATCAGCGCGCCGAACCGCGAATTTGGCGAAGAAGTAAAAGCGGTCGTCCAGTTGCGGCGCCCGAGCACAGATCCGGATGCAACGGAAAAAGACCTGATCGCGCACTGCCGCACACACATCTCGCATGTAAAATGCCCTAAATCGGTAGACTTCGTCGATCAGTTGCCGCATTCAGACGCAGGCAAGCTGTTAAAAGGCGAGCTTAAAAAACGGTACTGGAAGGAAGACGGCCTGGCATGTCAGTAATAGGAATAACTGGCTACGGCGCCTATCTGCCCCGTCGGCGCATGTGCAGACAGACCGTCGCCGAAGGCCACGCCTGGCTCGCGCCCGGCTTGAAAGGAAAGGCCAAAGGCGTACGCACCCTCGCAGGGTGGGATGAAGACACGATCACTATGGCGGTCGAAGCGTGCCGAAATTGTCTTGGTCCGGATGATGATCGCTCTCGCATCGGGGCGATTTACTTTGCGTCGACGACGCCCGTTTTTATGGACCGGTTGAACGCCGGCGTTGTCGCCGCAGCTTTGACACTAAACGAAACCATCCGTGCAAGCGACATAGGCGGCAGCCGGCGCGCAGGCGCCACAAGCCTTCTGCAAGCCCTTGATAGCGCCGCCGCGAATAACCCCAACGGCGGCGCAGCACTCGTCGTCGCTTCGGAAAGCCGCAAAACGCGCGCCGCCAGCGCGCAGGAACTCGCCTACGGCGACGCAGCGGCCTGCATCGAAGTCGGCGGAGAAAACGTGATCGCCCGCCTTGTCGGCCGGCACATCATGACAGTCGATTTCGTTGACCGCTTTCGCGCCGCCAACACCCCTTACGACTATTCCTGGGAAGAGCGTTGGGCTCGCGACGAAGGGTATGGAAAATTCGTCCCTCAAGCGATCGCCGCTGTTCTTAAAGACGCAAATCTCAGTGCGGAACAGATTGACAAAGTCATTCTGCCTTGCCCGTTTCGAGGGCTGGCGGCGAAACTGGCGGCCAAGGCAGGCCTTTCAAGCGACGCCGTCGCCAACGACCATGCGTTGGACTGCGGCGACCTCGGCGCGGCGAACGCGTTAACGCTGCTTGCAGCAGAGCTGGAAATGGCCAGCCCCGGCGACAAAATCCTTGTCGCAGATTTCGGCCAGGGCTGCGAAGCCTTCATCTTCGAGACGACGGACGCCATAGCGCAGTTCAAGCCGTCACGGACATTCTCTGCGCAAATTGAAAACGGTGTTCTGGAAACGAACTATCTGCGCTACCTTACAATGCGCGGCTTGATCGATTGGGAAAAAGGGCCGAAAGCGGAAAAAGACACTCGCACCTCGCTTTCGGCGCTGTACCGCAACCGCAACATGCTGTTGGGTTTTATCGGCGGACGGCATAAGGAAACCGGCGAAGTGCAGTTCCCGGCGAGCCGCATTGCGCTCAGCGAGGCGGGCCATGAAATCGACGCGCTCGAGCCCTACAAGCTTTCGGAAAAGCACGGCGAAATCTTGTCCTGGTCGGCCGACAGGACGGCCCTCAGCCCCGATCCGCCGAATTATTACGGCATGATCACGTTTCCCGAAGGCGGCCGGCTGATGATGGACTTTACCGACATGCTCAACGTCGACGTCAAAACCGGTATGGCGATGCGCATGGTCTTCCGCATCAAAGAGGTCGACGCGCCGAGGGATTACACCCGCTACTTCTGGAAAGCGACGCCGCTATCCCCACCCGTGAGATGAACGATCATGGCCACAGGCATTAAAGACAAAGTCGTCATTTTGGGCGCAGGCTGTTCACGTTTCGGCGAGCGCTGGGATTGCAGCGCCGAAGACCTCCTTGTGGAGAGCTTTACAGAAGCGATAGAAGACGCGGGCATCGAGAAGAAGGACATCGACGCCGCTTGGTTCGGCCATCATGACGATATGGTCGGCATGGGCAAAGGCGGCGCGCCTTTGTCCGTTGCATTGCGTCTGCCCAATATCGCCGTCACCCGGGTTGAGAATTTCTGCGCCGGCGGCTCTGAAGCGTTGCGCGGGGCGACATACGCGGTCGCCTCTGGCGCCGCCGACATCGCGCTCGCGATCGGCGTTGAAAAACTGAAGGATGTCGGATATGGCGGATTGCCGCCGCGCTATCCCGGCGGCCTTGCGCCGATGTGGGCGCCGAGCGGGTCGAACGCCGGCAATTTCGCGCAACTCGCCAGCGCCTATTGCTCCAAACACGGCGTTGACCTAAGCGATCTGAAGCGCGCGATCGCCCACGTGTCGGTGAAAAGCCACGCCAACGGCGCCAAAAACCCCAAGGCGCATTTACGCCGCGAAATCACCATGGATCAGGTTCTGAACGCCGGCATGATCGCCGAACCGCTCGGCCTTTACGACTGTTGCGGCGTTTCCGACGGCTCCGCCGCGGCGATCGTGACAACGCCGGAGATCGCCAAATCGCTCGGCAAAACAGATCTGGTGGCGATCAAGGCGATGCAGCTCAGCGTGTCCAACGGATTTGAATCGCAAAGCAACGGCTGGGACGGAAGCTATTTCCACACAACGCGCATTGCAGCGAAAAAAGCCTACGCGGAAGCCGGCGTCACGGAGCCTGCGAAACAAATCAACGTTATGGAAGTGCATGACTGTTTCTCCGTGACTGAGCTTGTCACGATGGAAGACCTTTATATCTCCCCGCAAGGCGGCGCAGTCGGCGACGTGCTCGACGGTCGCTATGACGCAGACGGAACGAACCCTTGTCAGATCGACGGCGGCCTTAAATGCTTCGGCCACCCTATTGGCGCGAGCGGCCTGCGCATGCTTTATGAAATCTATCTGCAGTTGCTCGGCCGCGCCGGCGATCGACAATTGCAAAGCCCTAGCATCGGCCTCACCCATAATTTGGGCGGCGAACCGTCTATGAACATCTGCAGCGTAAACGTTATCGGCTTGCACGGTGGATAGCCGACAAAAAACGGGAGTAAAAAACATGGGCCTTTTGGACGGCAAAGTCATTATGATCACCGGTGCGGGCAACGGCATTGGCCGCGATTGCGCGATAGAGGCCGCAGCGCTCGGTGCGAAAGTCCTCGTCAATGACCTTGGCGGCAGAGGCGACGGCCGCGACGAAGGCTCTAACGCACCGGCAGCAGAAGTGGTCGACATCATCCGCAAAAACGGCGGCGAAGCGATCGCCAATTATTCGAGCGTTACGGACCTTTCCGCCGTCAAACAGATGGTCGAACAATGCCTTGACGAATTTGGCGGGCTTCATGCAATCATGAACCCCGCCGGCATCTTGCGGGACGGCATGTTCCACAAAACATCCGAGGAGGACTTTTTTGACGTCGTCGACGTACATTTGCGCGGCGCATACAACGTCGCCAAAGCTTCTATCGACCACTTTAGAAAACAGGAAGACGGCAATTACGTCTTTTTCACTTCGACCGGAGGATTGATCGGAAACTTCGGACAGTCGAATTATGCGGCGGCGAAAATGGGCGTCGTCGGACTATCCAGAATACTCGCCATGGAAGGCGCGCGCAAAAAAGTGCGGTCAAACGCCATCGCCCCCTTCGCCTGGACACGATTGGTTGCGACAATCCCCGTCAAAGACGAAGAATCGCGCCAGCGCGTTGAACGGTTCAAAACCGGCATGCGCGCAGAACAGGTTGCGAAATTCTGCATCGCGCTGTGCGCCGATAAGTCATCGCATGTTTCAGGTCAACTTTTCAGTATACGTGGCAATGAAATTTTCCTGATGAGTCAACCGCGGCCGATGCGCTCTATCGCCCGCGGAGACGGCTGGACGACGGAGCAGATCGTCGACAATGCGATACCGGCGCTTGAAAACTGGTTTTACGATCTTGAGCCGTCGGCCAAATCGTTTCCCGGTGAGCCGGTTTAAGTCGTGGCGCTCGATTTTAATGCGGCGATGGCCGCCAAAGATGAAAATCTTAAATACGCCTATGACGACGCCAAAACGATGTTATACGCATTGTCCGTCGGCATGGGCTGCGACCCTTTGAATGCCGACGAGCTTGATTTCGTTTACGAGAAAAACTTGCGTGCAATGCCGACGCTGGCGACCGTCATCGCCTGGGGCGCCCGCGATGTTAAAACCCTGGGCGTCGACTATGCGAAAGTTCTGCATGGAGAACAGCGGCTCACGATCCATAAGGCGCTGCCTGTTGCGGCCGACCTTCTCGTCAATACACGCACAAAAGGGCTTTACGACAAGGGCGTCGGCAAAGGGGCGCTCGTCGTTTCTGAAATCAATATTCGGCTGGCGCAGTCAGATGAACCGCTGTGCACGCTCGAGACAACGCACTTCGCCCGCAGCGACGGCGGCTTCAGCACCGAAACAGGCGATAGCGGAGAGACGCCAAAACCCCACATCCTCCCCGATCGCACCCCAGATTTTTCTTACGACGCGCAAACGACCCCGAGTCAGCCTTTGTTTTACCGCCTGCTCGGCGATCGCAACATCTTGCACGCCGATCCGGACGCGGCGCGCGCCGCTGGCTTTGAACGGCCTATCTTACATGGTCTGTGTACATATGGCATATGCTGTCATGCGGTCTTGAAAACGGTTTGCGACTATAAGCCGGAACGGATCAAACAATTTGACGTCCGTTTTTCGGCGCCGGTTTTTCCAGGAGAGGCTTTGGCCATAGACATCTGGCGCGACGGGAAAACCGTTTCTTTTCGCGCCCGCTCCAAGGACCGTGACGCGGTTGTGATCAACAACGGGCTTTGTCGTTTGACAAACTAAAGCCTTTGCAGGCCAAGTGCGTACGGTTGGCCGTCCGGAAATGCGAAAAAACAAAGATTTAAAGCGTGTAGCGCAAAAGCGGATACCGGTTTTGCGCTACACGCTCTAAATACAACGTATACGTTAATGCGATTGCACAAAACTATACGGTCGACGGCTTTCCTGAAAATGCGATGGAGATTCCCCGTATTCGCGAAGTCGTCATAAAACGCACCGGCGCAAAGGCTGGCTGAGCCTGGGAAGCAAGCGGCGCTCGCCTTGTTTTTGCCTCCGAGGAAAGCTGCTTCTTCTACGGCCAAGCCGTCGGCTTCACAGGCGGCTGGGTGTCATGAATTAACACTGCGCGATTCCGTCTATAAGAGTTAACTATGGCGCTCCTACCCCAGGGATCTCTACTTTTGCAGCTACGATAGCAGCGCTACGTTTTTGTCGGCACAGGTCAGGATCGACCGTCTCGGCGGTGCTGATGAAAAGTGTTCGACGATCCTCACCACCAAGCGCGCAAGCAATAGCGGCTTTGCGGCCAACATCGATTATATTGGTAACGCCCCCTCCTTCCGTAACCCGCAAGCACGCCGCCGTTAAGGGAGAAGCCACCCAAACGCCCCCCGCCTCGTCCAGCGCGATCCCGTCGGGACAGACGCCTTCGGGCAACGCCGCCCAAATACGATGGTTCGACAGAGCACCATCGGCGTCAATGTCGAACGCGGCCAAACGTCCCGCGAAGGTTTCGGCGACAATCAGCGTCCCGCCACCAGGCGTAATCGCCATCCCGTTCGGAAAGACAAGGCCGTCTGCGGCCTTGCGCGCACGGCCGTCCGGGTCGACGCAGACCAAAACAGTCGGGACACGCGCTTCCTCTTCATCCAAATCGAAACCAAAATTCCCGACATAAGCAACGCCTTCGCCGTTCACGACCATATCGTTCGCTCGCTTATCGATAAGGCCCGACAAATTGGCATGCAGAACAAGTTCTCCTGTTTTTGTTCGCCGCATGACGGTGCGATCCAGCATCGAAACGACCAATAAATCGCCGTCAGGGAGCCAGCCGAGCCCGGACGGTTGGCCTGGGACATGGCACACCAGCTCCGGTTCGTCGCCGGGAACGACGCGCAGCACTTTGTGATCATGCATGTCGGATAACCATAAAGCCCCGTTTCGCCAACGCGGCCCCTCCACGAACGCAAAACCGCTCGCCACCGTCTCAAGCGCCATTCGCTTCCCCCTCACATTCCACTTTCTTTCAAATCCTGTGACTTAGAAAAAACCCCCGCCGCGATCATTCCAACCAGAAATCCGCAATGCGCCAACATCGCCGCTTCAAGACAAGCGCGCCAAAGCGCAAATCCCGCTATAACGCTGATAAAGAAGTTGGCGCCCTTGTAAAGACGAAAAATAGGAAAGGAGGATTTTCAGCCAACGCCGTAATAAACTGAAATTGCTTAACCGCATACAAACTGGCCGATACCCAGATCGCCATGACGATCGCAAGTCCGCGCGGCGAAAATATAAAGAAAATCCAGGCCGCCAGGCCTCTGCCCCCATCGGAACGCTGTCTCCTCCACTGCGCCGGCGACCAGAATGCCAACGACAGGCGGCAAGGACAGCGCAGATGCGTCCTCTTTTTCAACGAACGCGGCAAATACAGGGTTCCGCTCAATCAATACGCCTTGCAAAGGAAAAATGAAAACGCCGAGGGCCAAAGACAAGGCGGTCCAGATCGCGATCTGCGGCGCCTTTAACGCCGCCCTCCCCCTTATCAAGCCGCGTGCGAACCGAATTTATATGTCTGTTCGCATTACAAGCTGCGGGCGATAATCTCTTTCATCACTTCGTTCGATCCTCCGTAAATCGTTTGTACACGCGCATCGACATAGGCGTGCGCGATCGGATATTCCATAATATATCCATAACCTCCGAAAAGCTGGAGGCATTCGGCGACCACGTCGTTTTGCATATTGGCGAGCCAAAGCTTGCCTATCGCCGCCGTGATGGCATCGAGTTCGCCCTTATAAAGCTTGTCGATGCAATGATCGATGAAGACGCGGCCGACGGTCGCAATCGTTTTCGCCTCGGCAAGCTTGTAGCGCGTATTTTGTAATTCAATCAGTTTTTTTGAGAAAAGCTGACGCTCCTTACAATGCGCAATCGTCATATCCAATGCCGCTTCGATCGCCGCCTGAGCGCGCACCATGATCATGGTGCGCTCATAGGGCAAATCGGCCATGAGCTGATAAAAACCTTGTCCCTCTTCCTCGCCGAGAAGCTGCGTTTGCTTCACGCGCACGCCGTCAAAAAAAAGCTCTGCGGCCTCTTGCCCTTTCATACCCATTTTGTCGAGTAATTTGCCTACGGAAAAGCCCTCTAAGTCTTTCGTCTCCACCAGAAGGAGAGATATGCCCCGGGCGCGCTCTGACGGATCGGTTTTGCATGCAAGCCCGACGAGATCGGCGCTATAACCGTTTGTTATGAAGGTCTTGCTTCCGTCTATGACGTAATCGTCGCCATCTTTTATCGCTTTTGTTTGTATTGATTGAAGGTCCGATCCCGCCCCAGGCTCCGTCATTGCAAGCGCGCCGATTATTTCGCCGCGCGCCATCTTCGGCAGGTAACGCCGCTTTTGGTCTTCCGTACCGTGACGGGCGATATAGTTCGCCAGTATGCTGTGAACCGCACGCCCCCAAGAGCTGCTGTTGGCCTTGGCGAGTTCTTCCGACAACACGACCTCATAGCGAAAATCGGCGCCGACGCAGCCATATTTTTCGGAAATATCCGTACACAAAAAACCCGCCTCGCCGGCTTTCAGCCAGAACGCCTTCTCGACATGCTTTTGCGCGCGCCAGCGTTCTTCATTAGGCGTGATCTCTTTTTCGATAAAACGCCGCACGGACTCCCGAAAAAGATCAAGTTCCTCGTTGCGCCAGGATGAATAGTAATCCGACATATTTTCTTTCACATCGATTAAATGCACGCCGCGCCGATTGCAACGCTTGGCTTGTGGAAGCTTTTACCCGATAGTATATTATTTTACCTGCATAACAATGTCTACGTCAAAGCCGCCTGACGTCGACGTCTCGCACCAGATAAGAGGGGACGCATGCGCAGAAAATCTCTCATCGCCTATTGTTTTGTCGCCGTCGCAACGCTCGCTGCGGCCGCCTGTGCGCCGGAAACGCCCGCCGAGTTTTCCATCGAACCTGTAGAAGCGCCGGAACGTCTCGGATTTTCCGTAGAAGGGCTGGACGCGCTGCACGCAGGCATGGCGCAAGAGGTGGAGTCGGGCCGTGTCGCGGGCATGGTGACTTTGCTGGCGCGACAGGGACAGGTCGCAGCCTTCGACGCGTACGGCTATGACGATATAGCCTCGCATGACCCGATGACGAAAGATACGGTCTTCCGCATTTATTCAATGACGAAACCAGTCATCGGCCTTGCTATGATGATCCTCTATGAGGAAGGCGCATGGTCCCTAGACGACCCGATTACGAAGTACGTACCCGAACTCGACAACCTAAAGGTCATGGCGGCGGTCGATGGCGACGGCGCAATGATTCTTGAGAATGCGGAACGGTCGCCGACGATGCGTGAGCTGATGACCCACACTGCCGGTTTCGGATATGGACTATTCGGCGGCAATCCGGTTGAGACGGCTTTTCGGGACAGCCGTTTAAGCGAGGCGACAAGCCTGCCGGATCTCATCGACAGGATCGACGACATACCACTGCTGTTTCAGCCGGGAGAGCAATGGGCTTACAGCATAGGTGTCGACATCCAGGGGCACATTATCGAACAAATCACAGGTCAGACTCTTGGAACGTTTTTGCAGGAACGTCTCTTCGAACCTCTGGAGATGGTCGATACAGGGTTTTATGCAAAACCGGACAGTCTCGATCGCCTGGCGCAGCTTTATTACGTCGACCCAGAAAGCATGCAGATCTCTCCCATCCCGCCGGACGCGCCCGACATTCCCGACTTCACCAAGCAGCCCGCTCTTGAAAGCGGCGGCGGAGGCCTTGTCTCAACCACGTCGGACTATGCACGCTTTGCGCAGATGGTGCTGAACCGCGGCGCCCTTGACGGCGTTCAAATCCTGAAACCTGAAACGGTCGATCTGATGCTCGCCAACCATCTTGCAGAAGACATGTATATCAGCATGCCCGGGATCGACGGTTTGAACGGCATCGGCTTCGGACTCGGTTGGGGCGTCATCGTCGAGCCGGAACTTCAGGGCTCGGCTCTTGGCGAGGGGGCCGCCTTTTGGGGCGGCGCGGCCGGCACTTGGTTCTGGGTCGACCCGAAAAACGATCTGTTTTTCATCGGCATGATTCAATGCTTCGCCAGCTGCGCGCGCCCAGGCGAACAAAATGAGAGTTTTTCCGAAATCTCAGCAAAGCTTGTGAAGGCGGCGCTGATTGCGCCGGCCGAATGAAAAGCGGCGCGCCTTGCCGCCGCTTTGTACAAGGGCCTATTCTTAGGAAACGCCAATGACCAAACTGTCTTACTATCTTATGCGGCGGAATTGTTCTGCAAGCAATTCCTGGATTATTGGTGCGACGTACACGGGTCAATGGTGCTGAAAAACGTGCAAGCGTGACGAGGTCGATCGCCCGTCCATGGGGATGGGCATCCTCCTTGTGGATATGCGCACAGCGGTCGGCAACGGGCTCGCCCTCCGCGCGATCAGGACGATGCTGAACCATGCGATGACGGAATTGTTCTTTGACGATTTGAAAGTTCCCGTTAAAACCTCATCGGCAAGAAAGGGAACAGTTTTAAGTACATTCTTGACGGCATGAACGCCAAGCGCATTCTGATCGCTAACGAATACATCGGCGATACACGCTTTTCATTAATCGCGCGACGACCTATGCGAAAGACCGTTCCATCTTCGGCCGCCCTATCGGCCAGAATCAGGTAGTGCAGTTCCCCATCGCCCAAGCGCATACCCAGACAGAAGCCGCAGTGGAAATCATCAACAAGGCGCCGCAGCGACAATGGAAGCGGACGCCTTTAAGGCCCCTTCCAACTTAACTCTAAGCTGTTTGCGTTTGTGGTGTGTTTGCAAACGGCTCTAGCTAGTCCGCAAACACGCGATCGAAAATCGCATCGACATGCTTGGTGTGATAGCCGAGATCGAACCGCTCCTCCAGTTCGGCGTCGGTGAGGAGTTTTTTCACCTCGTCGTCCGCCTTCAGATTGTCGAGGAACGCCCCCTCCCCGCGCCAGGCGGGCATGGCGTTACGCTGGACCAGGCGATAGGCGTCCTCCCGGCTTGCGCCTTTCTGGGTGAGCGCCAGAAGCACGCGCTGGGAGTGGATGAGGCCGCCGAGACGGTCCATGTTGTCCTGCATGCGGTCCGGGTAGACGACAAGCTTTTCAATCACGCCGGCGAGGCGGTTCAAGGCGAAATTCAAATGGACCGTCGTGTCGGGCCCGATGCCGCGCTCGACGGAGGAGTGGGAGATGTCCCGCTCGTGCCACAGGGCGACGTTCTCCATCGCCGGGATCACCGCCATCCGCACCAGCCGGGCGAGACCGGTGAGATTTTCCGTCAGCACAGGGTTGCGCTTGTGGGGCATCGCCGAGGAGCCCTTTTGGCCAGGGGCGAAATACTCCTCCGCCTCAAGAACCTCCGTGCGCTGCAGGTGCCGGATTTCCGTGGCGAGGCGTTCGATGGAGGACGCGATGACGCCGAGGGCGGCGAAGAAGGCGGCGTGCCGATCCCGGGGGATGACTTGGGTGGAGATCGGTTCGGGCTTCAAGCCCATTTTGTCCGCCACATGGGCCTCCACCTTCGGGTCGATGTTGGCGAAGGTGCCGACGGCGCCGGAGATGGCGCAGGTGGCGATCTCCTCCCGCGCGGCGAGGAGGCGCGTCTTGCACCGGTCGAACTCGGCGTAGGCTTGCGCGAGCTTGAGGCCAAAGGTCGTCGGCTCGGCGTGGATGCCGTGGCTGCGCCCGACGCAGACATCATCTTTGTGCTCATAGGCGCGGGTCTTAAGGGCGGCAAGCACGCGGTCCATGTCCTTTAACAAAATGTCGGCGGCGCGCATCAACTGAACGTTGAGACATGTGTCGAGAACGTCCGAGGACGTCATGCCCTGGTGCACGAACCGCGCCTCCGGCCCGACGATTTCGGCGAGGTGGGTGAGGAACGCGATGACGTCGTGCTTCACCTCCGCCTCAATGGCGTCGATGCGGGCGACGTCAAAGGTCGCGCCGCCAGCCTTGTCCCAGATGGTTTTTGCAGCCTCTTTGGGGATCACCCCAAGTTCCGCCATAGCGTCGGCGGCGTGGGCTTCGATCTCAAACCAGATGCGGAATTTCGTCTGGGGCTCCCAGATTTCGGTCATCTCCGGGCGGGCGTAGCGGGGGATCATATGGTTTCACTCCGTTTTATAGCGCGGAGGTACCGTGAGATGAGAACGTTGTCAAAAAGGCGGCCTTCGCGGCGGCCCGCCCTCGCCTTGACCCTGCAGAGATAACAACCGCATATTCAGCGACGCAAGCGGTTGAGTGTGGAGGGGGCATGGGAAATAAAGTAGAGCTGACGCGGCGGCGCATTTTACAAACAGGCGTAGGCGGCGGCGCTGCGTGCCTCGCGTCCTCCGCCTTTGCAACTGAGCTCAACCCTGAACGGACGATTACGTTACGCCCGCGCGTCCATCCCAAAGGGTGGCTCACCTATGGCGACAACGCGACCCAACACCCTTTGCGGGTTCGTCCCCATACGCCTTATAAAGTTATTATAGAAAACGGGCTTGAGGTCGACACCTCGGTCCACTGGCACGGGCAACGGGTCGTGAACGCTGTGGACGGCGTGCCCGGGATTACGCAAGAGCCGATAAAGCCTGGGGAACGGTATGAACAAACCGTTGTCTTTCCGGACCCTGGGACCCATTGGTATCATCCGCATCTGGACAGTCACGCCACCGTGGGGCGCGGCCTTGTGGGAGCGTTGATTGTCGAAGAAGAAACGCCCGCCCCGTTCGATCATGACATCACAGCGCTCACGAGCCGGCATCTTGTGACGCAAGACGGCGCCATCTATCCGAATTTTGGAGAGCTGTTCAACACCCGTTTTCCGGATGGCGCAACTTGGTCTTGGCGCATTAACAGCGCCGCGGCGATACCCCACACGGCGGCCGCGAACGCCCATATTCGCCTCCGCCTCATTAATGCGAGCGCCATGGTTCCATTTACTGTAGAACAACCGGACATCGCAGCGCTGATCATCGCCACCGACGGACACCCGGTCGCAACGCCAAGAGCCTTAGAGGGGCCTTTGAAAATTTGGCCAGGGCAACGCTATGACCTCGCCCTTAAAATGCCGAACCGGCCTATCGACCTTACGACAGAAGAAGGGTTCGCCCTTGCAAGCCTGCACCCGTCTGGAACCGCCGCCCCTGAGACAGCAGCGCCGCGCTTGCCTTTAAACCCCCTCGCCAAGCCCAATCTTGCGGAGGCCGTGACCTTTCCTCTCACTTTGACCCGCGATACACAGTCCTTCACCGAAAGCGCCATAGCAGCTTTCAATCAATTGCGCGGCTATGCGGACAATCGCGGCGCCGATTGGCGGTTGAACGGCGTGTCGCTGTATGAAGACGCGTTGTGCGGCGAGGGCGGGCCGCCCCTGTTTGTCGCGCGAAAAGGCGAAACCGTGCGTCTCAACATCACCAATCACAGTGTGAACCACCATCCCATGCATATTCACGGTCACTCTTTTTATGTCGTCGCCCGCGGCGGCGTCCCTGTCACGTCCCTAGATGTGCACGACACGATCGACGTTGAATCGCATTCCTCCACCGAGATCGCCTTTGTCGCCGACAATCCCTGCCGTTGGATGGTCCATTGCCATGATCTGCGCCATCAGATGCAAGGCATGATGGGGTATTTTGTGGTGGAGGGGTGAGTACAGCTTTTTCCTCTCCCGTCTACGGGGGAGGTGTCGGCGACAGCCGACGGAGGGGGCCTGGATACCCCCCACACTGACGCCAGTTTCTAACCTTGTAAATCGCAAGCCCCCTCCGACCCGCACGTACCGCGCGGCCCACCTCCCCCGCAAGCGGAGGAGGAAAAACGCGCCTTCAACTGCATAAAAACAAAAAAGGCGCTCCGAGGAGCGCCTTTTTTAAAAAGCGTGTCGCTTTTAGGAGAAGACTTACGCCGCTTGTTCTTCGGCCGGATCGCGCAGAACGTAGCCGCGACCCCAGACCGTCTCAATATAATGCTCGCCGCTGGTGGCCGCTGCGAGTTTTTTGCGCAGCTTACAGATGAACACATCGATGATTTTCAGCTCTGGCTCGTCCATGCCGCCGTAAAGGTGGTTCAGGAACATCTCTTTGGTGAGCGTCGTGCCTTTGCGCAGCGAGAGAAGCTCCAGCATTTGGTATTCTTTGCCGGTAAGGTGCACCCTTTGGCCGGCGACTTCCACCGTTTTGGCGTCGAGGTTCACGACAAGCTGGCCTGTTGTGATGACCGATTGAGAATGACCTTTGGAACGGCGGACAACCGCATGGATACGCGCCACAAGCTCGTCCTTGTGGAACGGCTTCGTCATATAATCATCGGCGCCGAAACCAAGACCGCGCACTTTGTTTTCGATGTCCGCCATGCCGGTGAGAATGAGGATCGGCGTGTTCACCTTGGCGATTCTGAGCTGCTTCAACACATCAAAGCCGGTCATGTCCGGCAGATTGAGGTCAAGCAGAATTATATCGTAATCATACAATTTGCCGAGATCGACGCCCTCTTCTCCAAGGTCCGTCGTGTAGACGTTGAAGCCGTCGGACTTCAACATTAGCTCGACGCTCTGCGCCGTGGCGGCGTCGTCTTCAATCAACAGCACCCGCATCGCGGCTCTCCTGTCTTTATTTTTTCGCCGCCGTTCGGCCGCGAGGCCCCTCGTTAAATCGGCGGTCGATAGTTAACGATGCGTTAGATGCTAAGACGATTTTACTTAACAAAGGTTAATGGCTAACGGAGAATCAATACTTATTTGCGCTTTTTAAGATTTAGCAGGCGGAACATAAAAACCCTATTCATAACAAGGCTTTAATGTAGCGCCGCTTGAAAAAGCGCATGGGTCGAAGCCATCGACGCATCAAATTTTTTCGAATTCTCTAATGTGATTCAAACACAAAATACAACCAATGCGTCCGACGGTAACGAAGCGTTGACCACGTCGGCCCATGATGGCGGCAAGGACATGGAGCGCGGTCGAACGGCTTTGCCTCCGATGTTCTTCGAGTACATCGTAGTTTCGGGGCGCGGGTTATCTTGGCGAGCATTTCTGAAGACATAGAAGCAATCGACGGCTTCATTACCGAGGGGCGTGTGGAAAGCGTCCAGGGACTTCTCATTGAAGTCGCTGACCGGCTGGGCCGTTTGTCCGTGGGCGCGGAGGTGGAAATCGAAGCGCCGGGACAGAACCTTGCCGCGGAAGTCGTCGGGTTTCGCAGCGCCCGGGCCTTGTGCCTGCCCTTCGGCGCGCTCCAAGGCGTGCGCATGGGCGCGCGCGTGCGCTTTAAGAGCGGGGAGCGGATGATTTATCCAACGCCCGCCTGGCTCGGACGGGTGGTGAACGCGCTTGGTCAACCGATCGACGGCAAGGGCCCCCTGCCCCGGGGGCCCGTGGGCTACGCCCTGCACGGCGCGCCGCCCCCGGCCCACGAAAGGGCCCGCCTCGGCGCCCGGCTTGATCTTGGCGTCAGGACGTTGAACGCGTTCGCCACGTGCCTTGAGGGCCAGCGCATGGGCATCTTCGCCGGCTCCGGCGTCGGCAAGTCGGTGCTAATGTCAATGCTTGCCCGCTACACCGCTTCGGACGTTTCCATCATCGGCCTGATCGGCGAGCGGGGCCGGGAGGTGCAGGAATTCATTGAAGACGATCTGGGCGCAGAGGGCCTGTCCCGGTCTGTCGTCGTGGTCGCCACGTCCAACGAAAGCGCGCTGATGCGTCGCCAGGCGGCGTACCTCACCCTCACCCTGTCGGAATATTTCCGGGATCGGTCGAACCAAGTCTTGTGCCTCATGGACAGCGTCACCCGCTTCGCCATGGCCCAGCGGGAGATCGGCCTTTCCGCCGGCGAGCCGCCGACCACCAAAGGCTACACGCCCTCGGTGTTTGCGGAGCTGCCGAAACTGTTGGAGCGGGCGGGCCCGGGCGCACGCCGCGCCGACGGCCAGCCCGCTGGCGCGATTACAGGCCTGTTCACCGTTCTCGTCGACGGGGAGGACCATGACGAGCCCATCGCAGACGCCGTGCGCGGCATCCTCGACGGGCATATTGTCATGGAGCGGAAAATCGCCGAGCGCGGCCGGTATCCGGCGATCAACGTGTTAAAATCCGTCTCCCGCACCATGCCGGCCTGCAACGCGCCGGAGGAGACCGAAATCATCACCGCCGCCCGGCGCATGCTGTCGGCCTATGACGACATGGCGGAGCTGATCCGCATCGGCGCCTATACCGCAGGCTCCGACCCGGACGTCGACGCCGCCATCGCACGCCATCCGGCCCTGGAGGCGTTCCTGAGCCAGGGTAAGAACGAACGCTCCGACATCCCTAGCGGTTTTGCTCAGCTGGCGGAGATTCTTGCAGGCGACGCGGACGGCAGTGGGGTTTCCGGTGATTTTGGCAAACCGCCCGAAACTCCAGACCCTATGTCTGTCGCACCGGGGTAACGCATGACCCGCCTTCACTTAATTCGCCCGATGCTCTAATAGGGAAGCTGCATGAAGTCCTTCAACTCTCTTATCAAACTCCACAAACATAAGGTGGAGGAACGGCAGAAAGCGCTGTCCGAACTTCTCGCTATCCGACAGGATTTGGAAGCGCGGTCCGAAGCGCTGACGGCGCGCCTCGCCGCGGAGCAGGCGAACGCCCACACAGCGCAACCTCACGCAGCGGCGGATTTGGCGGCCTTTTCCACTGGCGCGCGGCGACAGCAGGACACCATCGCCGCCTCCGTCGCCAATATTGACGAGGAAATGACCGTCGCGCACAGCGCCCTCAGAGCCGCATTTCAGGAGTTGAAAAAATACGAGCTTCTGGAAGCATCCCGGGCGGCCCAGGAAAGACGGAACGCCGCGCGCCGTGAAAGCGCAGATCTTGATGAAATCGCCGGCGTTCGCGCAGCGGAACGCAAAGCGGGATAGAGCGCCGGGCGGCTTAAGTGGGCGCAGGTTATTTGCAACCCAGGCGCGATCGGCAAGGATTGCTTGCCGCAGCTCATCTGCGGGCGTACGTTGGGGAAGGTTATTTTCTTAAAAATACAACACGACGCCCCGCCCCATGTTCGCAGACGCCTTGCCCCCCGCGCATCTCATTTGGACGTTCCTTGCGGCCGGCCTTGCTCTAAATGTGACGCCGGGCGCCGACATGATGTTCGTCGCCGCTAGCGCAGGACGCAGCAAAGCCAGATCCGGCGTCGCAGCCGCATACGGGGTCTTCGCCGGATGCCTGGGCCACATGGTGCTCGCCGCCTTTGGCGTCGCGGCGCTTGTCGCAACATCTCAAACGCTTTTCACAATCCTTAAGGCGGCGGGCGCAGCTTACCTTTTCTGGCTTGCGCTACAGATGCTCCGTAAGCCCATAAGCGCCAGTCGAAAAAATGAAACCACCGAGCCGCCGTCAATGGCGAAAGCCTTTCGCGGGGGCATGCTCGTAAACCTCTTAAACCCGAAAGTCGGACTGTTCTTTATCTCGTTTTTGCCGCAATTCATCGATCCGAATGCGAATGTTACGGCTCAAATCCTGCTCCTGGGCCTTCTGTTCAACATTACAGGACTGATCGTCAATATTATTGTGGCCATGACGACGGCGCGCGCCGGAGCGCACTTCAGGCGTTTGCCCTATGTCGGCGTTGCAGCGCGATGGATCGCCGCAACGCTTCTCGGCGGCCTCGCCATAAGACTTGTCTTCACCCGCAACGCATAAATCGTCCCTCTTAATTCAACACCTCTCAGCCTGCAAAGGAACGCCCCAATGCCTTCTTTCGATATTGTTTCGGAAACCGATTTGTCCGAAGTAGACAACGCCGTCGCCAACGTTTTGCGGGAAATCGAAACACGATTTGACTTTAAGGGATCAAACTCGACCCTGGAGCATAAAGACGGCGTCATAACGATCCATGCAGACGATGATTTGAAGCTGAAACAGATGCATGAGCTTTTGCAAGGTCATCTCACCAAGCGGAAAATCGATGTCGGCATGCTGGACTACCAAACGGCGGAGAAGGCGGCCGGGCAATCGGTGCGCCAAATTGCGAACGTCAAACAGGGGATTGAAAAGGAGCTCGCCAAAACAATCGTGAAGATGGTGAAGGCGTCCAAAATAAAAGTACAGGTATCCATTCAGGGAGCAGAGCTTCGCGTCAGCGGTAAAAAACGCGATGACCTACAAGCGGTCATGCAGCTTTTGCGGGGGGAGAATTTAGATCAGCCGGTTCAGTTTAAGAATATGCGGGATTAGGGCGGCTTACGTTTCGATCAAAGCGTCATCCTGAAGATTTGCAAAGCAAATCATTCAGGATGACGATCGAGGAATTTACGAAAGTATTAAAATTATATGTGAGCGTTCCGCTTCACAAGACCAAAGCGCGACAGCACGTCAACGACACGTTCACGCTCTAACACCAAAACAATAAGCGATAGCCCCCCAAACGCCAGAGCCGTTATGAACAAGGCCGGGCTTTCCTCGGTCACGCCGGGGCCGGTCGGGGTGAGAACGCCGAGCCATGGCGACAGGTGAAACAAAACCGCGCCGCCGATGGCCCCGCCGCCGATCCCAGCGCCGAACACACGGGTTGCGGGCAAAATCAATAGAACGCCAGCGGCGACTTCCATAACACCGACAAAGATACGCACTGTCGGCTCGAACAGTTCAATACCGGATCGTTCAGCGATCCGCTCAAAGATGAAATTTTCAGCGCCAAATTTTTGAACGCCCATGAAAACGAGAAAAGCCGCTAAAAAGAGCGCGGCGCCCCAACGCAGATAAGCCATAGCATCCTCCTGGTCCCTTTTTGTGATGTGACCCTAAAGCGCCTCTTCTTCAATCGGAATCAGGCAGGCGCTTTAAGTCTTTGTTTTTTCGCATTTCCGGACGGCCAACCGCACACACTTGGCCTGGAAATGCTTTAAGGCGGAGACGTTGAGAACGCCAATCAACTTCGCCTCACAACCGTGCGACGACGCCGCGAGTGCCGCGCGGTAAGACGGGTTTTTCAAGAGCGCGTTTACATCACCTGAAACGAATCAGCATGAACGGCGACGGAGCGCCCCGCCTCGCCGGCAACGCGGCTCCAGACTGCAAGACTTACTTTGCGCTTAGGCCGCCGTCGATAATAAGTTCGCTGCCGGTGGAAAAGCTGCTTTCGTCGGAAGCGAGGTAGAGCACGGCGTACGCCACCTCCTCCGGCCGGCCCAGACGCCGCATGGGAATATGCCGCGCAAGGGCGCCATGGGCGTTTTCCTTTCCGCCGAGGATCTGCTCGAACGGCGCAAGGATCGCTGTCGTCACAAAGGCCGGATGCACGGAATTACATCGGATGTCGTAATTATGGCGCGTACAGTGGAGCGCCACCGATTTCGTCAAATGCCGCACCGCCGCCTTTGAAGCGTTGTAGGACGGCATGTTGGCGTCGGCCACATGGGCGGCGATGGAAGATATATTGACGATGGAGCCCGGCCCGGCGTCTTGCATATAAGGCAGAGCAAGTTTGCAGCCTAGAAAAATAGAGGTGGAGTTCACATCCTGGACATGAAGCCAGTCTTTCAGATCTTCCTCTTCGATGTTCTTCGCCGTACCGCCAATGCCGGCGTTGTTGACGAGAATGTTAAGGCCGCCGAAGGCGGCTTTCGCCGCGTCCAGCGCTGCGGTCCATTGCTCTGGCGATGTGACGTCATGACCAAGGGATATGGCGGCGCCGTCGCGTTCAGCGTTGATTTCGGCGGCGACCTCCGCGGCGCTTTCAGGGTTGATGTCCGTAACAGCGACGCGCGCGCCCTCTTTTACAAGAAGCCTCGCCGTCTCAGCGCCAAGACCGGAACCGCCCCCTGTCACCAAAGCCGTTTTACCGTCCACGCGCCCCATAGGCCGCCTCCCTTGTCGTGATTTAAGGACACCTCGACCACCCTAACGGGCCAAGAGCGCGGCGCAAAGTATGGAACGCAGAGGATGGCGCAATGGCGTCACAGGGGCGTTTAAACGTTGTCGGCCAGCAAACGCGCATCAGTTTTATCGCGCATTTGCTCACAAAACCGGAGCCCACTTTTGTGAGTGCGCTTTAACCCTCGTTTTGTATTTGCTCCACCGCTTCGACAAGCAACGCATCCATTTTCGCGCGCAGCTGGTCGTCGGACTTGGAGACGCCCTTAGCATCGAAATCGCCCCGCACCTTGCGAAACACATCTTCGTCTCCCGCCTCTTCAAAATCGGACTTGATAACTTCTTTGGCATAGGCGTCCGCATCGCCGCCGGACAAGCCCATCAACTCCGCCGCCCATAGACCGAGCAGCTTGTTGCGGCGCGCCTCAGCCTTAAATTTCAGCTCTGCGTCATGGGCGAATTTGTCCTCAAAGGCCTTTTTGCGTTGATCGAACGTGGTCATGTTCTCTCCCTTGGAAATAACGTACGACGCACTTGCGTCGCCCCTATGATCTAGGGGCCCCGAAGGGTGCTGTCACGCCCTTTCGGGAGAAAAGGTTCTCGTGTATAGAGCGCTGTTCGACGTCGTAAAAGAATGGGCGACAACGGCCGCCAATAGCGCATAGGCTGGGCGTTTCCGTTTTGAGTCGAAAAGCCACGACCCTTAACGCTTCGGAAAAAGGATGTCCCGCCATGGCGCGCCGCAAGCAAATTTACGAAGGCAAGGCGAAAATTCTCTATGAAGGTCCAGAGCCCGGAACGCTGATTCAATATTTTAAGGACGACGCCACCGCCTTTAACGCACAAAAGCATGAAGTGCTTGAGGGCAAAGGCGTTCTTAACAACCGGATCTCCGAATTCATCATGACCCACCTGGAGCGCACAGGCGTTCCGACACACTTCATACGTCGTCTCAATATGCGCGAACAATTGGTCCGCCATGTGGAAATCGTGCCTCTGGAAGTGGTTGTTCGGAACGTGGCGGCCGGATCGATTGCAAAAAAGCTCGGCCTGGAAGAAGGCGCGCCCCTGCCCCGGTCAATCATCGAGTTTTACTATAAAGAAGACAAGCTGAATGACCCGATGGTGTCGGAAGAACATATCACGGCATTCAACTGGGCGACGCCCCAGGAAATCGACGACATGATGGCCCTTGCGCTCAGGATCAACGATTTTCTCACCGGCCTGTTCGTAGGCGTCGGTATAAAACTCGTCGACTTCAAAGCTGAGTTTGGCCGCCAGTATGAAGGCGATCTCATGCGCCTCATCCTGGCTGACGAGATCAGTCCCGACAGCTGCCGCCTCTGGGATGTGGAGACGAATGAAATTCTCGACAAAGACCGTTTTCGCAAAGACCTTGGCGGGGTGACCGAGGCCTATCGGGAGGTGGCGCGCCGTCTTGGCGTTGTTCGGGACACGGAAAACGTCGATGCGGCGAAAGGACCGATTTTAGTATCGGATAACGACGCCAACTAACTTTTTAAATGAGGTGCAGTTAAAATACGCAACGAAAGGGGATGTCGTGGCGAAATATGGATTGGCGCAATGCGCGTTCGCGGCGCTTTTGGCCGGAACCAACCTGGCGAATGCGCAGGTCTCGGAAGAAACAGCTCAGCTTTTGTTGAAAGAGCTGCAAGCTTTGAAACAAGAACAAAACCGCATCTCCGGCCGTATCGAGGCGATTGAACGCCAACTCGGCGCGCCAATTGAAACGGCGGGACAAACGCCGATCGTGCAAACTGCGACGATTCCGCCAAACATTGCTCCGTCTGCGCCGCAAGCCCCTGCACCTGTGAGTAAAGTGAACGTTTCCGGCGATTTTCTCCTAAGGTTCGAAGGCAACTATAGCAACGAAGACGCTGAAGACAGGAACCGCGGGGTCTTGCGCGCCAGGCTGCGCGGCGCCTATGCGCCATACGACTTTTTGACAGTGGCCGGCCTTTTGGAAACAGGCGATCCGGACGACCCCAATTCAGGCTACCAGACCCTTTCGGACTTTGGCGATGATCTCGACATCAGCCTTAGCCAGATTTACGCACAATTCACATTTGGCGATTTGTCCCTTTACGGCGGTAAAATCCCAAGGCCCTTCATCAGCTCCGATATTGTTTGGGACGGAGATGTTTATCCCGAAGGCGCAGCCTTCATTTACGAACGGGACCTCGCGGACGCAGCATCTTTACGCGCCACCGGCATCTTTTTCGTCGTCGACGAAGACACAGCCGGCGCCGACAGCTATATGGCGGGCGGCCAGGTCGCCCTCAGCGTCGCCCCGACTTCGGCCTGGCGGGCGCAACTGGCTGCGGCCTATTTTGATTACACGCTCGACAGTATCGACGGCGCCGACGGTGGCGATCTGCGCTCCAATCTGTTGCAGCCGGACGGCAGTTATCTGTCAGACTTCGACTTGCTCGATCTTATTTTAGATGTGCGGTACACTGGCCTTGGCGAACGTTGGCCGCTGCAGCTGAAAGCCGATTACGTTAAAAATATTGACTCTACATCTACGGAAGATACCGGATATGGCGCCGATATTTTCGTCGGCCGGCTCACTGAGCGTGGCGACACGCGTTTCGGCCTCGGCTATGCCGCGGTGGAGACTGACGCCGTGCTCGCCGCCTTTTCCAACGACAATCTAACAATCGCCACCAATTATGAAGTTTGGGAGTTCGTTTTCGATATTCTGGCCCAAGACCGGCTGAAGCTGAACGCCACCTGGTATCATTACAAGCCTCTCGATGCCGCGTTTGCAGGCGCTGACGATCCGAACGATTGGTTAGATCGCATACGCCTTAATATGAGCGTTTCATTTTAACAACTATGCGCGTCGCACATTCCCTGCTCTTAACCCGGCGGTCCGAACGGACAACCTATTGAAACAGCACAGCTAGAGCACGTCTCGTTTAATCGGTTTCGGACGACATGCTCTAAGCTCAAAACATGCATTAAAGCGCCTCTTCTTCAATCGGAATCAGGCAGGCGCTTTAAGTCTTTGTTTTTTCGCATTTCCGGACGGCCAACCGCACACACTTGGCCTGGAAATGCTTTAGGGCGCCACCGACACAGCGCCTAAATCGATGACCTGGGTGGACGGTGGAAACGCCGCCCCCAAACGCAACTTCGCCTCTCCGGCCGGCCGATCGACCGTGAGCGTCTCACCATCCCAATCCCAGGATATGACGCCAATTCTGGTATGAACTTCGGACGCCTTTATAGACTCTTTGAGCCAAGCGTCTTTCACGCCTGCGCCTATCACAAGGGTTGGCGCATCCTCAGCATCCAATTCCACATACGCCAATGCATCTAAAGCGAACGACAACAACTCCGCCGCAGACCAGTAATGCGGCGATACATGGGGCGGACGGACCCAACCGCGCACAGAACCCCACCCGCCAAATGCGTTCTCTTCCCCCTCTCCTTCCCACAAAACCTGCAGGCCCGACAGCTCAGAATGCGTGAAGATCTTATCAATCATACGCCAAGCGTAAGGCGCATTGTCGAGATACAACCATTGATGAGCTTTCGCGACCTCGAAATAGGTCCAAAGAGGTTTATCGTCATAACGCGTCAGACGCGTTTTCTGGGTCAGGGCGTCTGCAAAAAGAGCTATGTCTTCTGTTGCGATGAATGTCGGCCACAACCCACTCATCAAAGTTCGACTGTTTTCGCGTTGACGGCGATCGTGGAGCTCTTGTCGCCAAGCAACTTTTAAGTCAGCCGCAGCATCGCGCCACTGCTGCATGTCTTCTTCATGTCCCAGGCGCTCGGCGATATACGCCGCTTCAAGCAAGCCGCGCCATGAGACGGCGTTTATGTAAAGAAGCGGCGTATGCCAATCCATACGCCCGTAAATCAGACCATCTTGCACACCATACGACACAAGGCGCAACATAGGGTCTCCCGCGTGATGGGGAACGGGCGGACCATCAAAATCAGCATACGCCTTTCGGTCATTGGTCAAGTACGCCATAAGTAAATCAGCCTTACGCTGAACATCAGGCCAAACGCGCTGATCAAACTCTGGGTCGCTCAAAATATGTCCTAATTCGCCAATCGCCCACAACGACAGGCCAGGCGCATCGCCTTCCGCGCCAAATCCTCCAAAAAAGTCGGTTTTGGCGAAGCGATCCGCCAACTGCAACGCCACATCCGTTCGACCTGCACGCGCCAAAGCCGTAACGACATAAGCGCCGTCCCTTTGCCAATCCAATGGATAATTGACGGGATCGCCGGGCCGGGTCTCATTATTAACAAGGCCCATTAAAAGATGAGCGGTTTGCGCCTTAATCATGTAATCGACACGATCCAGTCCGTTGACCACTGTTTCTGGCAGCGCTGAAGCGATAGGCGCGCGCGCGCCGGCGTCCATATCCTCCAAAACAAGTTTGAAAGGCTGACCGGATGGAGACGATAAACGGGCCGCCGCCCAGCCTCGTTCATCACGCACCCGGTCTTTCGTCATCTCAGCATCACGCATCCAGTCGGGATCATGTTCATCCCCGATATACGCAACGTCGCCGCCGGGAACGCAGGCCCGCCATCGTAAGTCTGTTATGACGCATTGCGCACCTTCGCGCCTGATGTCGACCACTGGGCCTGCAGCCGGCCCGACGGCGCGAATGACAGCGGATAAATCGAGACCGTCCTGTAAAACGGCGACCTCAAGCTCCCACACGCCGCGCCGAACAATACGCCAGCGCGCCTTGTAGAAATCATTTTGAAAATCGACGACCGGCAGCGACGCGCCGTCCTCAAAACCGAAACGGTGCTGCAAATTGGGCAGCTTCGCATCGTCTGATGTCGTAATGATTGCGCCCGTTGCATCGGCCAACCAAAAGGATACGCCTGGCCCGCCGACAACAGGGCTCATGCTGCCGCCCGGTTCCAGATAGGACTTTTGTTCCGCCAAGCTAAAAGGGGGGGCCAAGATAAAGTGGTCATCGCCGCGCGGCCAAGGGTCGGCAGGCCGCGCAGCCATTGCCGCTTGCACCTCACTGCGCGCAGATGATGAAACCTCGATCGCGATAACCTCGCGGAATACGCCGACGTTATGAACAGCGGTCAACGCGCCGGTGACGACTGCAACGCTCATAAACAATCGGCGGCGCGCGCCCAGCATGCTCATCGTCGCAAGCAAAACAATCAGGGGCGCATAATGAGCGGCATACAGAAATGTCTCCCCGCCATAAAGAAGATGCAAGCCGAACTGACCGGCCAGAATTACAACAAATGCGATCTTAAAACCGCCGTTTTCCAGTCTCGTTAAATAACGAAGCCCCCCTGCAACCAACACCGCCCATCCGACTAAGCAGACTGCGGCCAACACGGACTGTGCAGGCGGGACGCTTTGCACCGAAAGGATGGGAATACGCTCCCCCTGCCAAACTATACTGGTTTCTGAAAACCCCGGCATGACAAGGCCATGGAAGAAAAAAGCAGAAAGCCGCTCCCATAAGCCGCTTGTCATGATGTACTTTGTTTCTTCCTGGAAATTGAGAAAGGCCCCGGCTCTGGGATAAAGGAATGATTGGACGACGCTCAGCATCGCAACGATAGCGAACGCATCGACCGTAATTCGCAATGCAGGAGCTCTGCGCAAAACGGCGAAAGCCGCGACGACGCCAGCCATCCAGTTGGTCACGGTAACACTGAGACTAAAAACGGAAGCGACACGTCCCAGTACGCCGTCATGCGGCGTACGCGGCATTGCAACCCATAAAAGGCAAAACAGTATAGATGCGCCGCCAAACATATAGGTTTCGGGAACGCCCGACCAAAATATCCACGCTGACGTGGCGCACAACAGAAAAATCGCAAGTAATGCCGTTAACCGGCTCCCGCCGATCATACGTACAAGGCTGTAAAATAAGGCGCCGTGAACGAAAGCTGCGACACTGACAAACGCAGCAACGACAGTATAAACCGGGACGCCAAGCTGTTTTAAAACAACAAATGGCGTTCCGAACACCAGAGAAAACAAAGGATGCACTTTAGTGCGATAGTGATCGCTGCCGCGTTCTGTAATGTTTTCGATGATACGCTGAATGTCAGCGTTGAACCAGAAATCAGGCGCTGTAAAGATTGCGGAATTTGTGTTTGCATAAAGCCCTCCCCCAATTGCCGCGCACAGGACGCCGACAACTAAAGGAGCGTACAAATCATATTTGTTAACCTTAAGAAGATCGGCGCGCATTTGTAAAACAGCGTTTTTGGCCATCATCCCCATTTCTTTTACGCCAATATCGCGCACAAAGCCGCCTCCTTGCCCACCTCAAAGTCCTCGTCACCGTTCGATTAAGTAAGGTCTACTAATATTTCAATGATTAATCCTCAATTCTTTTCAATCATGAGCGCACAGTCTTTATTAGAGCGTGTCGCGCAAAAGCGGATACCGGTTTTCTCGCAAAAGGTCGAACAAGTGTTCGACCGTCAAAACAAAGACCTGGAGCACGCCCGTGTGAACCCGATTGAACGAGACGCGCGCTAGAAACACCGCCAAGAGCCGATTGTTTTTAGGTATACGAAAACTGCAGGTCGACGCTCCACAAAGCCTGGACGCGCCTTGTAATGAAGCGAAAAGCGCCAGACGGCCTATAAGCCGGGTTCTGTCCCCGCGCGGACAAGCCTATGCGGGGGATGGCCATTCATCTGAGGGGCGCCATTGCTGAGGCCCTCTAGCAACCAACCCGGACGGCGAGTCGGAAACAACCCTGCCTTAAAAGACATGCCGTCCCTATTCGGTTTTGCTCCAGGCGGGGCTTGCCGTGCCGCCCCCATTGCTGGGGCCGCGGTGCGCTCTTACCGCACCCTTTCACCCTTACCTTCCAAAGAAGGCGGTTTGCTCTCTGTGGCGCTGTCCCTGAACCGCAAATCGCTTTGCGGCCCGCCGGGCGTTACCCGGCGCCTTGTCTCCGTGGAGCCCGGACTTTCCTCTCGAGAAAGCAAGCTCCCCCGAGCGACCATCCGGCCGTCTGACCCTCTAACAGGTGCGCCGTCGCAAACGCATCGTCAAGCCTTAAAGCCTTTCCAGGCCAAGCGCGTACGGTTGGCCGTCCGCAAATGCGAAAAAACAAAGACTTAAAAGCACCTGCCTGATTCCGGTTGAACAGGAGACGCTTTAAGGCGCACGCAGCACGCCGCACCGTCGGTTTATGTCCCAGGATGTGGACAGGCGTCTCTGGCGGGCTTAGGTTTTGACGTTAGCGCAGTCCGTAAAAAGAAGCTGTTTTTTTATGAAGTTTGAAAGCACCAAAACCTACGTCGCCGCCGAAGACCTCGCCGTCGCCGTCAACGCGGCCGTCACGCTGGAGCGCCCCCTGCTTGTCAAAGGAGAGCCCGGCACCGGCAAAACCGTACTGGCCCAGGAAATCGCCGGCGCCCTCGGCGCGCCGCTGATCGAATGGCACATCAAATCGACGACCAAAGCCCACCAGGGCCTTTACGAATACGACGCAGTCTCTCGCCTGCGGGACAGTCAGCTCGGCGACGAACGGGTGAAAGATATTCGCAATTACATCAATCGCGGCAAACTTTGGGAGGCTTTCGCAGCCGACAAACGCCCGGTGCTTCTCATTGACGAAATCGACAAGGCGGACATTGAGTTTCCGAACGACCTCCTCCAGGAACTCGACCGAATGGAGTTCTTCGTTTACGAAACCGGAGAGATTGTGAAAGCCGCCCAGCGGCCCATCGTCATCATCACCTCAAACAATGAAAAGGAGCTGCCCGACGCATTCCTGCGCCGCTGCTTCTTCCATTTCATCAAGTTTCCCGACACCGAAACCATGGAGCGAATCGTCGACGTGCACTTTCCGAACGTCAAACAACGCCTCGTGGCGGACGCGTTGAAAATGTTCTACGAAATTCGCGACGTGCCCGGCTTAAAGAAAAAGCCGTCGACATCGGAGTTGCTGGATTGGTTGAAACTTCTGATGTCGGAAGACGTGGACGAGAACATTTTGCGCGAACACGACCCGAAAAAGCTGATTCCGCCGCTCCATGGCGCGCTGTTGAAAAACGAGCAGGACGTCCATCTGTTCGAGCGTCTGGCGTTTCTGTCGCGCCGAGAGAACGCTTGAGGTGAAGAGGAACTAACACGCCGCATGGCTGGTGACAGGAGCTTTATTTATGCTACAAGCCTCCTCTCAACAGCGCCGCAAAGGCGTCTCCCTGAAAAGGGCCTGTAGCTCAGTTGGTTAGAGCCGGCCGCTCATAACGGTCTGGTCGCTGGTTCGAGTCCAGCCGGGCCCACCACCTTTAGTACCGTGTTCCCAATCGGACTCATTTCCCTGCATCTCCTTTGCGTTTCGGGTTTAGTTTCAGCGACCGCCAATATGCCAGCGAGATCGCCGTGGAGGTCGATCACAAGCCCATTACGTTCGGCATTGGGCGTCAAGACAATCTTGTCTACGAGCCCGCGTAACGCCTCTTGCGCTTCGTGCTTGTGATTCTCGTCATTGAGCGCGGCCAATAGCTGCTCGATATGTTTTTGATAATGCGCCGCCATTTTCGGGTGTAGCCGCATCGGCGCTTCCTCGCTGTTCGCAAGCTTGGCTTCTAGCGCTAACCGTTCTTCCCGAATAGCGATCATCTCATCTTTAACTTCTATCCCCGGCACGCCGGAGGTAATCGCCTCGATGCAACGTTTTCGTGCGCGTTCCAATCTGGCGATTTCAGCACGTATCCGATTCACTTCCTTGTTTTTGTCGGCGTACAGTTTGTTGATGTGTTGTGTGTATTCCTCACAGAAAACGGAGAGCAATTCCGGCTGAAACAGCCGAGCTTTCAAACCGCCAACTACAGCGCCCTCCAAATCATTTTGATGAATATAAATATCGTTGTTGCAGTGCCGCCCGTTGCGCCGTGATGAACAGCCATAACGCCCGTGATTGGCTTTGCTAAATCCACCGCCGCATTCGCCGCACCGCATAAGGCCGGACAATAAATATTTTGGCCGCCGCTTTTGATGGAGCTTTTGCGATCCGTTTGAAGTTCGGGCCTGCCGTTCTTTCGCAGCTTCCCACAACTCATCTGAGATAATTCGCAAATGTTCAGCGTCTGCGACGATATGTTCTTCTTCGGGGTTGAGGCGCACGATCCGCCGATTGGTTCCCGGCTCTTTCACTTCCGTCGTCCGGTTCCAAACAATTTTACCCCGATACAATTCGCAATTGATGAGGCCTAATCCACGCTTCGGATTGCCGTATATGGTGCTCGGATGCCAGCCTTTACCGGATGGTGAACGAACCCCCTCATCATTCAATTGTCTTGCAATGGAGCGTGGCGATTTCCCCGCTGCGTAATCTGTGAAAACACGGCGTACGATTTCAGCTTGTTCAGGAAGGATTTCCCGCTCTCCGGCGACTGGCTTTCCATCCGACCCGAATTTCTTCACGACCTTATAGCCATAGGCAAGACCCGCTGTAATTTTCCCGGCTTCCACACGTCCACGCTGTCCGCGTAGTACCTTTTGCTTCATCTCAACGAGATAAAGCTCATTCATCAGCCCTTTCAGGCCAACATCAACTATGCCTATGTCACCTTCGGACAAGGTCGCAATCTGTATCCCGAGAAACTTAAGCCGCTTGTGCAAATGCGCCGTGTCGCCCTGATCGCGTGAAAGTCTGTCCAGCGCTTCGGCTAAAACAACTTCAAATTTTCCCTCGGCGGCATCGCGCAACAGGCTTTGAATACCCGGCCTGTTCATCGACGCGCCCGAAATTGCATGATCGGTATAACAATCGACAACCAACCAGCCTTCACGTTTTGCACGTGCTTCACATTCACGAATTTGGTCTTCAATCGAAGCATCACGTTGTAAATCACTAGAAAAACGGGCGTATATGGCAACTTTCGTCATGGTACTACCACTTTTAATTTTGACTGTTTCTGATAGCCTCTTTGAAATCCTCTTCGGCGGCGCGCCGCGCAAGAAGCTTGACAATTCTAATAATATCCGGATCGAGACTAATATCAAAATTTTCTGCTTTGATGCACCGCTCGCTAAAGTTTAAATTTATATCTATCCTCATGGCGTCTCCTTTCTCTGGTGGTTTTCGGCGCATCGGAAGAATCCATCAGTATAAAGAACAAAAGAAGAACAAGCAATCAGGATTTTGAGGTTTTTCCTTTCTGTTTTTTAAAGGTACGCGAATAGAAAACCTAACGGCTTCTATCGAAAGAGTTTTTTGCCCGCCCGTTCTGCCGAGTAAGCGATTTATCGATATCCTTGATGCGATACTCTCGTATGTGCGCGGTCTTGACCTTCTCCCAATGTGCTCGCCTTTCAACAATGCCTGCGTCAACCATTTTCGGTCGCGGTGCTGGCGCAGCCTTTGGGGCGTCATTCTTTCGATCTTGAATAAGGGCTTGTTTTTCGAACTTGGACGGCGGCGGTTTGTCCTTCGACACCTACGACTCTCCCAAACGGGAGCGCGGACATAAAAATCCGGGCTGGCGAATATAAACCGATCACTCATGATCGACCGGCGGCGGCGGGTGAATACGCAAATCACGCACATACGGCGCGATATGCGGAATTTCGTCGTAGGGCGGCATTTTCAAGACAAACGTTTTGTGTCCCGGCATTTCAAAAATCGCATACCCCTTTGAAATCATCGTGACTTCGTACTGGTTGAGTAGCGGCACGAGGCGTTCGCTCGCGCTCATGCCTCCCGTATTGGCGCGTTCTCCAACTTGAGTATTCCAAGTCGGCACAAGTGCTGGACGGTGACCCGCACGCGCTTCAATATCGGCGGCGTGCTTTGTATCGCGCACGCCCCACGTTAGGGTTGCGCAATTGGCCTCAAATAATCTGTATCCACCATCTTTCTTATAGGCGGCAAAGCCGTCGCGGTCCTGTGTAATGCTCACCACCCGCGTTAGGGATTCCCGAAACAATCGTAAGCATCGTGGCAATGATTTTATATGTGGCCAGTTTGCAAGCTCTTCGAGGATCAGGTTCGTCCGCACATCCCCTTCAGCGCTCGCGATTGTTGTAATGACGTAATCCATCACAAGGCTGGCGAACTTGCCATGTGAGTCCACATAGGCGGCAGGGAACATGAAATAGATTTCGCCGACCTGCTGCTTCAGCCCCGCAATATCGAGCGTCGTTTCATCAGTAGCGTATCGCAGCACAGTGCCTTCGCTGTATAGCTCAAAGGCGTTGGCAACCTCATCCATCATCCAGTTATATAATTTTCTGGAGCTTTCACTCTCGACATCCCCAAATTCACTGTGCAGTTTTCGGGCATATCGAGACACGTAGCCTTCGCCGGCTGGGGACTTGGTCAGCAGCGCCATAAACTCCGCAAATTCAACCTGCGGCATCGCTGCAAGGTCTGAGAAATAGGATAGCTTGCAATTCTGCGGTTCAAGCTCGGCGACATGAACCATGACGATGGATGAAACGCGAATACCCGCTTCAACGCCGTATGCATTTTGCCCTTTGGACGCAGGGTCGGGAAAAATCATCGCCAGCTTCGATAAAGACGCATCCTTGACTGGCTTTCCCTCATTGGCGCGCCGAACAAGATCATTAAGCGGATTAATTTTGCCGCCTGGAATCCCATACATCATCCACGGGTTGAACAAGGCTGCTTTATCGTTACCGGTTAAAGATGACCGTCCCGCTGCTGTTGACAGGTAAAGCGTTCCCTTAAGGTCGAGAACAAAACAGCTTTCCGGACGCTCGCCCATAGCCGTTGAGATAATGAGGGGAACAGTGAACGCCCAAGTTTTTAAAGTTCCACTCGGGGCCATCACAGAAACGGGGGCATCTCCCGGCAACTTGCACTCATACCCTTCATGCTCCCCAATCCGAAACCCGCCCTTCTGGTCGTCAGGATTGATGAACCCGGCCTCCATCAAGTCTTCCACGGATGCTGGAGCCGCATCTTTCAATCGCCCTGAAAACTGGTTGCCGGATATACGTTCAATATTTTCTCGATAGTCGTGATCAGCTTGCAAGCGCCCGGCAATCGTAAACCCAGCTTCCAAGAACCGGTAAGCCATGCCAACAGTGTTAAAAACGCCGTTGGCAGTGACTCTGGGAAAACCAGTCTTCCTACTAATACGCGGCATTATTCAGACCTGTACTCATCGGTTAGGCGAGTATATTCAGGGTTCAACAAATCTTCCGGCCGGGGAAGGGTTCTGAACAGGTCCTGTGGAAGCGTAGAACGATGTTCCGTAAGTAGCTCCGGATAATCAGACATAATATCATTCTGAATATCGTCTTTGGTTTCACAGGCCTTCTCAAGTTCACCGGATGTATCGAGAAAACCTAGCAGGCACGCTGCCGAAGCGACATTCGCACCCAACACATCAACAATCTGTGTCTGACCAATTTTCTGTTGTTGGGCGGCAACCATTTGCCCTTCCAGCTCATAAAAACCAGTCATCAACTTCCCGTATGAGGAATAAAGAGTATCATACGCATTGCGATAAGCTTCCGCTTGGGCTATCGCAAAACGCACATCACCTTCAAAGTCGGCCTGCGCCTCCTGTTGCGCCTTAAGGGCAACAGCTTCGGCAACGCCAAGTTTCTCCTTAAGCTTGACGATGATAGAGTTGTCCGGAGGGGAGAATATCTCCCAAATAATGAATGCGATGACTGCAATAACAAGGACAGTGGTAATCGCCGTGATGGCATGACTTAACCCATCGCGAAGTGCAAGCCGCGTGTCATGAAGTGTATCTGTCATGGTTCGATCCTTCAGTGAATGTTGCGAGGTTTAGTCATAGAAACGAGTGATAACTCAGTCTGCGTATGTTGATCCTGACGTTGCCACTGGACGACGACTAGGATCAGGATTGCAAAGAGCGGCAGCGTATCCAGAAGCAGTGCAAGTGCGGCCTGCACCCCCACCTTGTCCATGTGCGCCATTGCGGCCGACATGCCCGTCTTTGGGGTCAGATCGACGGGCGCGCGGTACTTAATCGCCCGAAGGTCGCGGGTGTTTTCAATGAGGCGCGAGGCGATTGGCGCAAACGTGCCTGTCATCCGCGCTGCGCCTTCCGGTGTAAACCCAACCTGCGCCCAAGGCTTCTGCATAGCGTCAGCTACCCCAACCACGGCCGACACCGGCAAGGCTTGGTTGATTTCATCTGTAACAAGAGAAAGATCTTCAAGCCGTCGCTTAATCGCTGCGTCGCGTTCGATCCATGACAAATCCTCGTGCGCGGATATCCGGCCGATATCGTCCAGAATGTCCGCGCCACGCCGTGTGAGCCTTGTTGTCACAGCTACAATGTTGACGAGCGTGGCTTCTGCATCGGCTAGTGTGGAGGACAGCGCACGTGTCTGTGAGGCGCACTCGCCGAGCCCTGCACCCCGGCCGCATACGGCTCCCCGACGGAGCTCATCTTCTAATAGCCCATCGGCGTTTTCGCGAGCGGCCCGAACAATCGGGATTGTCACTTCGAGCTCGCGCGCGGCCTTGGCGCTTTGCGAGTATCGTTCCTGTGCCGTTTCGCGCAGGCGATTTTGTTCCGCCATTTCGACCGGCGCGCGCGTGACTTCTAGAAAATTAGAGGTGGTGGACAGGCCAAAGATCAAAAAGGCCGTGACGACAAAGACCGCAATCGGTCCCGCACGTTGGCCTTTGGGAAGGTTCGGCAAAACATGCGTACCGATATAGTGATAGGCGACCAGGACGGCGAGACAGCCAGCCCCGCATCCTATGCCGATAATGTAATCGGTTCCGCTAATTCCATCGGCGGTGACGCCCCGGAAGATATAGCTTCCCGTCAAATAGGCGCTGAATAAGGCGAGGATTCCTCCCAACCAAAACAGCCCCATGGTGACGACGACCAAAGCGCCGTCGAGCTTGGATTCGTGCGTCGAGCGCATGATATTCCCTTTCGTGATTGCTTGATGAAAAGCGCACGAAGGGGCCGGCCTTACTTGTGCATGAGGATAAAATCAGTTGTTGTACAACAAGTCAATGGTTGTTGTACAACAAACCTAGTTTGGTTTTGGCATATCAATTTGGATATAGCGCCGACACCACTCTGATACTGAAATCCCTTTCGCATCAGCGTCGTTCTTGATCCTCTCATAGTCGGCTGTTGAAACTCTTAGACCTACTGATTTACCTCGATCGCCTGGGGGTAGGCCCGAGACAATAGGGCGTCCCATTTTTTTTGCAGAATTCACCTCGCCAGTTTCATCGAAACCAGCTTTTAAATAAGTAGATGCCGTTTTGTCGTCGTCACTCAAGTTTTCTGGCGCTAAGGTCGCCGGTCCCACAAAATAATCATTGTGCTGAATATTAGAAAAAATTTCATTTATGTCAATCTTATTGTTTGCACCTTCGAGATCAAGATCTATATATTCAATTTTAGTAAGCACCCCGTTTATATGTGATTCAAAATCCTTTTTACCGTTTAGTTTTACTTTTTGCCTAAACTTACCAGCGAAAAATTCGCCCACTGATGAACCACGCGATTGCTTATAATATACCGTACCGCCTTGTAGATGCATTATAACTGTGAGCACCGCCATCAGCGGTGCCAGCAAAACAATCTGCCCTAAACTAAAGCCTATTTCTAATAGATTTTTGGAAATCAACTTTCCGACGGAAATAGTCTTTTTCACCCATGGCTCTGGTAATGCTTCTATGTTTTGA